>CABYZM010000003.1 GCA_902523435.1 uncultured SAR116 cluster alpha proteobacterium | reverse complement strand
AACAAATCCTCACAGAAAAGATTGACGTCTATTGCCATTCTAGGTATGGGCCGATCTGGCCAGGCTGTTCTTGACAGGGCTATTGCCCTGGACATGAAAGTTGTCTGTTTTGATGATCAGAGGATAACTAATCTAAGGACTGATATGGTTTTGGCACCTGAAGACTGGCCTTGGCCGTCTCTGGATGCGCTAATCATCAGCCCAGGCATACCGCACGAATTCCCAGCACCGCATCCAGCTGTCATCCTAGCCAAAAGACATGGTGTTCAGATTATAAGCGAAATTGAATTTGCCTTACGGACAGGTCGTCAAGAACGTCTCATTGCAATCACAGGTACAAACGGTAAATCAACAACAACCGCACTAACCAGGCATATTTTGAAACAGGGCGGACTGTCCGCACGCATTGGCGGAAATATCGGCACACCGCTGACAGGTCTGCCTGACAGAGGCGAGGACAGTATCATTGTTCTTGAGCTTTCATCATATCAGCTGGAGACAACACCCTCTCTGCGCGCTGAAATTCGTGTCATTTTAAATATCACCCCTGATCATCTTGATAGACATGGCGGATGGGAGGGCTATGTCAGAGCCAAACAAGCAATTATTGTCACCGCCACATCTGATGATCTTCTGATTTTAGGGCCAGGTGATGTGCTTGACAGGCTGAGCGCAGAGAAACGTGATTCTTACAAGATAATCCGACTACGTGAGACCAGTCCTGCGGAACATTTGGACAATCCAGCCCTGCAGGGACAGCATAACCAGCAAAACAGTGCGGCTGCGCGCATCATCTGCCGCCAATTTGGCCTAACAGATGATGTCATAGATAAAGCTATACAAAGCTTTGCAGGATTACCGCACAGACTGCAACCAGCAGGGCATTTTGGGCAAATCCGCTTCATAAATGACTCAAAGGCAACGAATGGTGAGGCTGCTGCCAAAGCACTGGCCAGCTTCTCAAAAATCCATTGGTGCGCTGGGGGATTGGCAAAGGAAGCTGGTTTGTCAGCCTGCCTCCCTTATTTAGAGAATGTCTGCCATGGCTATTTTTATGGACAGAGCAAGGAAGTCTTCGCAAAGGCTGTGAAAAACCAGATCAATGTCAGCCAGCATAACACACTTGAGCAAGCCGTGCAGGCAGCTGCAAAAGCAGCTGGACAGAATCCAGGCGATGAGCAGGTCATTCTGCTTGCCCCAGCGGCAGCTTCTTTTGACCAATTTTCTAGCTTTGAAGCCCGTGGGGAAGCATTCTGCCGTCTGGCCAGCCAGCACATTGCAAAATTTCAGGCAACAGTTCCTGCCAGTTACAGGGAGGCTGGTCATGTTTGACAGAACAGACAGGTCTCATATCGGTGTCTGGTGGTGGACAGTAGATAAGATGATGCTGACCAGCATTTTTTTGTTGATGGTGCTGGGCGCTGTTTTAGTTATGGCAGCTAGCCCACCGGTGGCCGCTCGAATTGGGCTACCCGAACTGCATTTTGTCTGGAAACAGTTAATTTTTTTTATGGCGGCAACAGCCATAATGTTGGTCACATCCATCCTAAGCGCACGACTTATTCGTATATTATCCCTTTTGAGCCTTGTTTTAATCAGTGGCTTGATGATTGCCACTGTTCTTATCGGCCCAGAAGTGAAAGGGGCAACAAGGTGGCTAACTGTTGCTGGCTTTCGAATGCAACCTTCTGAATTCATCAAACCATTGTGTGCAATAAGTTGTGCCTGGCTTCTAGGTCTGTGGCGCGACCGTGAACAGTTTCCAGGCTGGATTTGGGCCTCAGCCATTTCAGGCTTTGTTATCACCTTGTTGATGCTTCAGCCTGATATCGGCATGACCAGCGTTGTACTTCTGACCTTCGGCTTTCAGCTGTTTCTGGCAGGCCTGCCCTTACTGCTTGTTTTTACTGCGATTGGTTTTACCCCTTTGGCAGGCTGGCTCGCCTACTCACATTTTGGACATGTGCAGCAGCGCGTTGACAAATTTCTAGATGGCGGGGGAATGCAGACAGAACGGTCCATTCAATCTTTTGTGGAAGGAGGCTGGTTTGGTGTTGGTCCGGGTAACGGAACAGTCAAACAATATCTGCCAGATGCCCATGCAGATTTTATTTTTTCTGTTGCTGCTGAAGAATATGGCCTGATGGCCTGCTTGCTTCTTATAGGTGCTTATAGTTTTGTTGTGATTAGGGGCTATGCCCAATCCCTGAACCGGCCGGATATGTTTACCATTCTGGCCGTGTCAGGACTAACCACACAATTTGGGTTACAGGCCGCCATTCACATGGCCTCTTCGGTGGATATGATTCCAACAAAAGGCATGACTTTGCCACTAATCAGTTATGGTGGCTCTTCTCTTTTGGCGACTGGCCTGACGCTTGGGATCATTCTTGCTTTGACCCGCAAAAATCTCTACCCAGCCCCGGCCTTTGCGCATGAGCCCGTAAAGGAGACGATGTGATGTCTAGCCAGATAAACTCCCTAAATAGAGCTGTTTTTCTGGCTGCCGGTGGGACAGGCGGGCATGTCTTCCCGGCTCTTCATACAGCTGGCGCCTTAAAAGCCCGTGGCTTCGATGTCTTGATCATCACAGATAAACGCGGACTTAGCCTGTTGCCGGAAAATATGCACAGCAGGACGATTTGCGCTGCCTCTCCTTTTGCCGGTGCTCTAACAAAGCGGTTTCTTGCACTGGCTAAACTTTCCATGGGATTTCTCCAGGTGTTTATCCTTTTACTTCGTCAACGTCCGCTGGCTGTTATCGGTTATGGCGGCTATCCTGCAGCCAGCCCTACGCTTGCTGCCTGGTTGCTGCGCATACCAGTCTGGCTACACGAACAGAACGCAGTAATGGGCCGGACCAATCGAGTGATGTCCAAATTAGTCAGAGGAGTCTTTATTAGCTGGCCAAATACAATAGGCCTGCCTGCTGCTGCACGTTATGTATATACTGGGCTGCCCGTTGCTGCAGCTTTTTCAAGGCTGCGCTCATACAAAGATACAAAAGAAACAAAGCAGCTTCATCTTGCAGTATTTGGCGGCTCAATTGGAGCGATTTTGTTTGCTGACATCCTGCCACAGGCTGTTGCCGGGCTACCAGAGAGTTTGAAATCTGTAGTGCGCATCACCCAGCAGGCACACATAGAGCGGATTGACGCCTTGCAGAGCACCTATGCTGCACATAACATTGATGCAGACATCCGTCCATTTTTCACTGATGTAGCTGGCATTTTGGAAACAGCTGATCTCGTTATTTGCCGCTCAGGAGCTTCAACAGTTGCAGAGCTGGCAGCAGCTGGCCGGCCATCTGTGCTCATCCCTTTTGCCCACGCTCTTGATGGCCATCAGCTGGCGAATGCCCGGCAATTAGCTGATATTGATGCGGCTGTGATTATGCAGGAACAGGATTTGACCGCAGATCAGCTGGCAGCGAAAATCGCCAACCTGCTGTCTGCCCCGCAAAAGCTCTTAGCCCAAGCAAATGCTGCAAGGACCATCGCCTGTCCGAATGCAGCGCAGAAGATTTGCAGCGTCATTGAAACACATCTGAACGGCAACAATAAGGAAGCCGCATGACTGCCCTGCCCCTATCCATTGGCATTATTCATTTCACCGGTATCGGCGGGATTGGCATGAGCGGCATTGCTGAAATCCTGCATGAACTGGGCTATCAGGTACAGGGCAGTGATTTAACTGCTAACGCAAATGTAAAACGCCTGAGAGCCGCTGGAATTAAAGTCACCACTCCGCAACAGGCCGAAAATCTGAACAACGTGTCTATAGTCGTTATTTCAACCGCGATTAAAGATGACAATGTTGAGCTAATTGAAGCTCGTAGCAAGTTCCTGCCGGTTGTTCACCGCTCAGAAATGCTGGGTGAACTGATGCGGCTACGCTGGTCTGTCGCTGTGGCAGGCACACATGGTAAAACCACAACGACTTCCCTTGTCTCTACCCTATTTGATGCCGCCCATCTGGACCCGACGGTCATTAATGGCGGGATAATTTCTAGCTGGGGCAGCAATGCCCGTTTAGGGTCTGGCGACTGGATGGTGGTTGAAGCTGACGAGAGTGATGGGTCATTTTCCCGACTGAAGCCCACAGTAGCAATTGTAACCAATATCGATCCTGAACATCTTGACTTTCATGGCTCTTTTGAAAATCTGGAACAGGCCTTCGCGAATTTTATTTCCTCTATTCCATTTTACGGTTTTGCCACCTTGTGCATCGATCATCCTGCGGTTCAGCGGCTTCTACCGACCATCTCCGACCGGCGAGTAATAACCTATGGTCTGTCAACAAATGCGGATATCAGGGCAGCTAATCTGCGCCACGACAACGGACATATGACCTTTGATGTGCTGATTTCAGATCGCCTAGGCATAAATGCTAGCCGGTTGGATGACGTCACCTTCCCGATGCTAGGTGAACATAATGTTCTGAATTGTCTAGCCGCCCTAGCTGTTTGTCTTGAAATGGGTCTTGATAGCGAACTTATACGTTCAGGCCTTGCCCGGTTCAAGGGTATTGGCAGACGCTTTGATATCAAGGGCATATCAGGTGGCATCACGGTTATTGATGATTACGGACATCATCCCGTAGAAATAAAGGCCGCACTAGATGCTGGCCGCATGTATTGCGGCGAAAACAAGCTGATTGCTGTGGTTCAGCCCCATCGGTACACACGGTTGCGGGATCTGTTTGCTGATTTCTGTGCCTGTTTCAATGAAGCTGACCACGTCATTGTTGCAGATGTCTATGCTGCTGGAGAAACCCCGCTTGAGGACTTTGAAAAGGAACAACTAGCTGAGGGGCTGCGCGCTTATGGCCACCGATCAGCTCATTTGCTGGATACGCGAAATGATTTGGCTGAGTGCGTTTTTGGTTTGGCGCAGGAAGGTGATTTAGTCATGTGTCTGGGTGCAGGATCTATCACGCAATGGGCTGCTGATTTACCCGCTGAGCTGGACCGCCTGCACACATCGCGTCAGTCAACTGGTCAATCCAGCCTTACAAGTCAAAAAGGAGACTTTTAATGCTGTCTGCTGAGAGGTTTTCTGGTCTGAAGGGAACATTTCTGCCAATGGCAGAATTGGCAGGCTTGACATGGATGCGTGTTGGTGGGCCAGCAGACTGGCTGTTCAGCCCCCAGGATATTTCAGATTTGCAGACATTTTTGAAACAATGCCCAGCTGATGTGCAACTGACCTGTCTAGGGGCTGGTTCAAACTCACTTATTCGTGACGGGGGTATTGCGGGTGTTGTCATTCATCTCTCTGCCTATTTGACCAGAATTAAGCATAACGGCACGGTTATCCATGCAGAGGCAGGATGTGCAGACAGCGAAGTCGCTCGTTATGCAGCAAAGGCCGGTGTGGGCGGGCTCGAATTTCTGGTTTCTATTCCTGGTACCATCGGTGGTGGCGTCATTATGAATGCCGGATGTTACGGTAAAGAGTTTAAAGATGTACTGATCGATGCAGAGGGCATGACTCGCAGCGGCGAAACCGTGTTGCTTACCCCGAAAGATCTTCAGCTATCTTATCGGCACAGCATGGTTCCAGAGGATGTTATCATCACATCAGCCCGGCTAAGGGGCCAGCCAGCTGATCAGACTAAAATTAGGGCCACCATGAAACAGATGCTGTCCAACCGGGCAGCCAGCCAGCCTGTTGGCGTCCGCACAGGCGGGTCAACTTTTGCTAATCCAGGTGGCAGAAAAGCTTGGCAACAGATTCATGATGCTGGGTGCCGCGGCATGCAGCGGGGCGGTGCCAGAGTATCAGAAAAACACTGTAATTTCCTCATAAATCAGGGCAACGCCACAGCTGCAGATATTGAACAGTTAGGGGAAGACGTCCGCGCTGCTGTTATTGCACATTCCGGCACTGAGCTTAGATGGGAAATCAGACGCATGGGTAGGCTGACCCCACCCCAAACAGCAACAGGAGCAGAAGATGGCCGCACATGATCGCCGAGTTGCCGTTCTAATGGGCGGCTGGACATCTGAAGCTGCGGTTAGCCGTGTATCTGCCAGCTTCTGTAGTAAGGCCGCCCGTCTTGCTGGCTGGGATTCTGTAGAAGTTGAGCTTAACAGGAATCTATTGGATAAGCTGGATGATATTCAGCCAGACCGTGTCTTTAATGCGCTGCATGGTCAGATTGGTGAGGACGGGTCTGTTCAAGGACTGCTGAATATACTGAACATTCCTTATACACACAGTGGTGTGCTGGCCTCTGCTACCGCAATGGACAAAATCAGCTCACGCCTGATTTTCAGTTCAGTTGGCATTACTGTTCCGCCACTTCTCGTCCTGCAGGAAGATACTTATGTTCAGCCTATTGACTATACCGGCGATTATGTCATCAAGCCTCGTAATGATGGCTCATCTGTAGGCGTCGTGATTGTGAAAGACGGCATGCCCGCGCCTAAACGGAACCAATGGGCAGCAAATACGCAATTGATTGCTGAAGAATATATAACCGGGCGCGAGTTGACTGTCTCTGTTCTGGATGGCCGCGCATTATGTGTGACTGAAATTCATGTCCCCGGGCAGTTCTATGATTTTGATGCCAAGTACAAAGTTGGCGGCTCTCAGCATACCGTACCCGCTGATGTGCCTCAAGAAGTCACTGAACTAAGTTGCGGATGGGCAGAACGCGCCTTCACGATTTTAGGGTGCCGTGGTGTTGCGCGGGCCGACTTCATCTGGGATGAGGACGATGACCAGCTCTATATGCTAGAGATTAACACTCAGCCTGGAATGACTGCCACATCCCTAACGCCCGAGCAAGCTGCCTTTTGCGGAATTTCGGGAGAAGAGCTTGTGAACCATCTGTTGGAGATTGCGCAATGCGACGAATAATCAGCTTCTGGACACGAAAGACAACAGATAAACCTGCTGCGCGGGTCAGCTTGAAAAACTATTTCGCCTTTCTCACCTTCACCTTGCTGTCGGCATCCGGCGGGGCGGTTTATCTAAAGGCCGATCAGATTAATAATGAGCTGGCACTGTTCAGTATCAGCAAAGGATTTGCGTTGCAGATGATTGAGGTAAGTGGACACAACCACACAGAATCTGCGGCTATCCGCTCGGTGCTGGCTAAATGGCGTGAACAGTCCATTTTCTCCATTAACCTTACTGAGATTCGCCGTGAATTGCTTAACCTTGGATGGGTGAAAGATGCTGTAGTCAGCCGACACCTGCCAAACAAGCTGACCGTGAAACTGATTGAACGTCATCCTGTTGCTCTGCTACAGACCCCAGCCGGTCATCAGTTAATCGATGAAGCAGGCGTGATGATCAGTGGAGCAAATGTTTCTGCCTTTTCACATCTTGTAGTTGTTTCAGGAAAAGGGGCAGCTAAACGCGCAAAGGTGCTGCTGGGCATCTTGGAATCAGAGCCTGAAATTTTTGCAGATGTATGGGCGGTTCAGCTGATAGCAGAACGAAGATGGGATGTTCATATGCGTTCTGGGCTAACAATAAAGCTTCCAGAAGAGGACCCTGTTCTGGCCTGGTCGCGTCTGGCTATACTAGAACAGGATACAGCAATAACAGAGCGTGATCTTGCCGCAATTGATCTGCGGGTTCCCGGCCAGCTTGTGGTTGAGCCGAATATCCCTATCAGAGGCAATGGGAGCAAGACATGATTGTCTCACCAAAAATGGCTACGCGCAGCCCATTTGGAATTTTGGATATCGGATCTTCAAAGCTGGCCTGTCTCATCGCTCAGCGTTCATCAGCGAATGACATTCTATTGCTAGGTCAGGCCATGCATGCCGCAGAAGGGGTAAAGCAGGGCGAAATTACTGACATGAATAAGTTCAGCACAGCTGTTGGAAAAACCGTTAGCGCAGCTGAACGCAATGCTGACATTACTATATCCACAATTCATATTGTCACGCCAGGTGGCAATCCTGCAGTGACCAAACATGTCCAGACCATTGACATTCATAATCAAGTTATTAGCCGTCGGGATATTCAGCGGATTGCGCACGCTAACAGTCATCAGAATCTACCGGTAGGACACGTACGAATTCAAAACCAGCCTGGATTGTACCAGCTCGACGATCAAAGGCAGATTGAAAACCCGCTTGGCATGTGTGGACGGCAACTCAGCCTTCAATTTTCACAGCTGTCTGTCTCTCAGACCAGTTATGCGAATTTTTCTCAGGCTGTCCAGCAATGCCATCTGGAACTGGGTTCCATCCATCACAGCGCAGTTATGGCAGGCCATGCCTGTCTGACAGAGGATGACCGCGAGCTGGGCACCCTTTTAATTGACTTTGGTGGCGGCACAACGTCTGTTGCGATTTTCTCCGAAGGACAACTCCGTTTTGCTGGCACCATCCGCATGGGCGGTCTGAATGTAACCCGTGATATTGCAAAGATGCTGTCCATCTCTATTAGTGAGGCCGAACGGCTCAAAGCGATTGAAGGATCTGTTCTGCCTGCCACAACCAGTGCAGACCAACTTAAAAGCCTGCCTTTTCCCAGTCAGGGCGATAATTTTGTGCTTTCGAACGTTGTCTCTGCAAGAGACCACCTCACCCTCCCCGGGGGACAAGTGATTCAAAGACAATTTTTAAGTGACATTATCAGAACGCGCTGCGAAGAAATTCTGGAAGCTGTAGACCAGCTGCTGCATACAAATGGTCTGGGACCAGCCCGCACCTATAATCTGTCACTGACAGGCGGGGCTAGTCAGTTGACTGGTATGTCAGATTTCGTCTCGGAATTCTGGAACAAGGCCGTTGCGCTAAGGCCGCCAGCCCCTTTGTCTGGACCAGACGGACAAATTTCGGGTGGGTCTTTTTCTGCCTGTATGGGCCTTGCCCGTTATATTCAATCTGCTGAAGACGAGATCAGGCAGACGCCGCTCTCCAATAACTCTAGCCCAGGCCTGTTTGGTCGTCTTGGCAACTGGTTCAAGGAGAATGTGTAACGCATAACTTTAACACTCAATTTCAGTTTTTTCAGCATCATGATTGCTTCTGATCTGCACAGACCCAGATCGGCGCAGTCTCTAACTTATTGCCGGTCTGAACAAAAGACTCAACAACCCCATAGCAAAGGGAGAATATCATGACTATTAATCTCAGTGTTCCTCAGACAATGCAGGAATTACGGCCGCGAATCACAGTGATCGGTGTTGGCGGTGCAGGCTGCAACGCTGTTAACAATATGATCGACGCCAATCTCGAAGGTGTAGATTTTCTGGTCGCCAATACCGATGGACAGTCACTAGCCCATTCGATGGCCCCCCGAAAAATTCAGCTAGGCACCAGCCTGACCGGTGGCCTAGGCGCAGGATCAAGGCCAGAAATGGGCCGCAAGGCAGCTGAAGAATCACTTGATGAAGTGCTTGCAGAGCTTGCAGACAGCCATATGGTATTTATCACAGCTGGCATGGGCGGTGGCACAGGTACAGGGGCTGCCCCTGTTATTGCAAGAGCAGCAAAAGAGCGTGGCATTTTGACTGTTGGCGTAATAACAAAACCTTTTGATTTTGAGGGCAAGCGCAGAATGGAACAGGCTGATGCCGGCGTTGAGGCTTTGCAGGCCTATGTCGACACACTGATTGTTATTCCAAACCAAAACCTCTTTCGGCTGGCAAATGAGCGCACCACACTCGCTGATACCTTCCATATGGCAGATGCTGTCTTGCATCAGGGGGTTTGCGGGGTAACTGACCTCATGATCAAGCCAGGACTTATCAATCTGGACTTTGCAGATATCCGAGCCGTGATGTCAGAAATGGGTAAAGCAATGATGGGCACAGGGGAGGCCTCTGGCGAAACAAGAGCTATCGAAGCGGCTGAGTCAGCAATCAATAACCCACTTCTCGATGACAGTTCTATGAAAGGCGCCAAAGCCGTTCTCATTAACATCACTGGCGGAATGGACATGACTTTGTTTGAAGTAGACGAAGCTGCAAACCGCATCCGGGAAGAAGTCGATCCAGATGCGACAATTATCTTTGGGTCTGCCTTTGAGGAAAAGTTGGAAGGCGTTATGCGGGTATCAGTTGTGGCGACAGGCATTGATGCGTTGTCAGTGAGCATGCCGTTTCCAATTAAAGGAACTGCTGACATAGACAGTGCTGGAGCTTCTAATCAAATTTTGTCTTCAGAGAAAGTCAAACAGGTAATTAATTTTGGCCATCTTGCACCAGATTCCTTTATCCCACCGACATCCGAAGTTTCAGCTACTGAGGATACCAAAAATACTGCTGAAGAGGTTGATCCACAATCTACGCAGACAGCATCTCTTGAACAGCAGATGAAACCTGAGCAGCACGCAGTGGAAGCAGCGGATGACCCCGAGTCATACCGTTCAAAGCAGGAGGATAATGGTTTAATGCCAGAACATGAACAGCTTGATTTGGAAACTGCTTCTAATCAGGCTAAAACTGGACCCCGTGTCGAGGATGAAAGGCCAGCAGAGAATATTTCTGCCGAAAGCAATGCGTTTGCTAAAACATCACAGCGGTCTAAAGCTGAAACACATCAACAAGCAGCCATTATCCGTCGGCCAGCCTATATTCCGGCAGAAAGCAAAGAGGTCGGCACCGATGATGAAGTTGTGGACGCTGCTGCTGAAGCAACAACTCGCCCCGGCCTTTTGAATAGGTTTTCAGGCATCTGGTCATCGAAGCCAACTGACAACCCAGCAGCTGCACAACCCAGTGCTATGCAGAAACAGGAAAAGTTAACTGAGAAAACAGAGCCTGTCTTAAACCGAACAGATGTTACTTTGCCAAATGTTGAGGAACCTGTGATTATGGACCTGCCTGCTGTTGAAGTTGTGCAGCCCAGCCTACCTGTAACAACAGCACACCTTGACGACGAGGATGATGAACTTGATATACCGGCTTTCCTGCGACGTCAGGCAAACTAAGTTCAATAAAAAAATGCTTTTAATACAGCCTCTGCAAAAATTTGCAGGGGCTGATTTCTATCGAGCTGGTTTTTTCAAATGCAACGATCTGTAACATAAAGTGATTTGTGTTTTTCAGACGATTTTCATAGGGTTATATAATAAAAAAGAGTGAGATAAAGATGTTGAATAGGACCGTTCAGTTTCAGAGCACCTTGGCCCGTCCAGTTGAGATTTGTGGTATCGGTGTGCATTCCGGCCGGTATGTCGAAACGACCATTCATCCTGCCCCTGCTTATCATGGCATAATCTTCCATCGAACCGACGTAATAGACAGCAATCGAATTATTCCGGCAACTGTTGACCACGCTGTTCCTCATCAGTTGTGCACTCGGATAGAAAATTGTGATGGTACAGGCGTCAATACAATTGAACACTTCATGGCTGCCTTTCACGGCATGGGCATAGATAATCTGCTAATTGAGGTGGATGGACCTGAAATGCCCATACTTGATGGCAGCTCAACATTGATCACTGATTTACTGACTCAAGCTGGACTTCAGGAGCAATCAGAAGTTAAACAAGTTTTTGTTATGGTTGATGATGTTGAAATTGATCTCGGCAATGGCAGACATGCACGGCTGTCTCCGCATGACCAACTTGAACTTCATGTCAGCATTGATTTTGAAGATCAGCTTATCGGAAAGCAATCACTTAGTTACAGCCACAATAAGGGTACGTTTAGATCAAAACTTGCCGACGCCCGTACATTTTGCATGCTTAAAGATGTTGAAACTATGCGAACCAACGGCCTCGCCAGAGGGGGTTCACTTGATAATGCTGTAGTCGTGCATGAAGGCGCAATTCTGAATGATGAAGGACTGAGAAGTGATGATGAATTTGTGCGCCACAAGACCCTTGACTGTTTGGGTGACTTATATTTGCTTGGTATGGCTATTCGAGCAAAGCTCACAACATCTTGTCCTGGACACGCTCTTAGCACAAAATTACTACAGGCCGTGATGGCGCGCCCAGATTGTTTTGTTATCGAGAATAAAGCAGAGGTCAGCCAACCGCAAGCTGGAACATGGACCTATCCTGAAACGGCTGTAGCCGCACATTCTTAATAAATTCCTTGAATTTTGTTTCTGCCGTCTCGTTGTGCACGAGCCAATGTGATTTTGTCTTTTCTTCAACCTGACAAATGGTTATCTTTGTAGGACTCAATGGTTATGAGCACCGGACAGGCTTCAATGACTCAGAATCTGCATTATCCAAAAGGACTGATTGCCCCCATGTTGAGAGTATTCCCCGGCTGGTATCGAAAGACCATACCTACCAGATCAGCATACCTCGCCTGCGCTTGTCTCATGACGATTGCTGCTCTAGGTGCATGTTCTTCAGGCAACAAAGATGAAGAACTGGTTTCACAAATTGAGCAGCCTGTCGACCAGCTATATAATGACGCCCTGAATACCGCATTATCTGGAAAACTAGAACTAGCGGCACCAAAGTTTGAAGAGGTTGAGCGCCAACATCCTTATTCCACCTGGGCGGTAAAAGCACAAATTATGGCCGCCTGGTCTTTTTATCAAGCCAATGATTATGCCAAGGCAGAAACAAGCCTTGAACGCTTCATTCTGCTCTATCCTGCAGACCCCCTAACGGAATATGCCTATTATCTGAAGGCTTTAATATATTATGAGCAAATCATTGATGTCGAGAGGGATGCGGATATGACCCGCAAAGCCCTTCTTGCATTTGAGGATTTATTACGACGCTATCCATTGAGCCCCTATTCACGCGATGCGCAACTGAAATTTGAACTTACTCGTTCACACCTGGCGGGCAAGGAAATGGCTGTTGGCAGATTTTATTTGGAGCAGGAGCACTACGCTGCTGCCCTGACACGATTTGCACAGGTCATTAGAAATTACGATAGAACTAACCAAGTCCCAGAGGCTTTATACAGGATGGCAGAAAGTTATCTGTCTTTAGGCCTTACAGAAGAAGCTGACAGAGTATCTGCAGTTGCAAATTTCAATTTCCCCAATTCTGTGTGGACAGCGCGCCTGAATGAAGTGTATGAGAACCCAGACAGAGATGGCCCAAAAGGCCTGCTGGGCAACCTAGCAGATCGCGCCCTGTCCCTCTTTTGAGGGCTATCCCTTATGCTTTCGTGCCTGAGTATACGTAATTTTGTGCTTATAGAAGCCCTGAATATAAATTTTAAGGACGGGCTGACTGTGCTAACAGGTGAAACTGGCGCAGGAAAGTCAATATTGCTGGACGCGCTGGGGCTGGCTTTAGGCAGCCGGGCTGATTTCAGCCTCATCCGCCCCAACACTGATCGCGCCTCAGTGGCAGCTGAATTCGACGTTGTGGCCAGCCATCCCGTTTGGTCCATGCTGGAAGAGGCAGGCATAGACCGCTCAGAAAATCTGATCCTGCGCCGCCAACTTCGCAGTGACGGCAAGTCACCTGCCCACATAAATGATGAGGCAGTGTCGGTAAACCTGCTTCGACGGACAGGCGATATGCTGGTTGAAATTCAAGGCCAATTTGAAGGACGGGGTCTGCTTGATGCGTCAACTTATCTACCTCTTATAGACAGAGCAGCAGGTCATGATAACGCGCTTGAGAAACTATCTTCCAGATGGACGACGTTGTGCTCTGCTCGAAATGAGCTCACTCAGATGACAGAGCGTTTGGACAAAGCTCGCGCTGAAGAAGATTGGCTGCGGGATGCGGTGGAACAACTCGATATGCTGGCCCCATCGACTGGGGAAGAGGAAAAGCTCGCCAGCGATCTCCAGCGCCACCGGCACAGTAGCCGCATAGCAGAAGCTCTCCAGCAAGCGCATGTGATGATCACCGATCCAGACGGTGTTTCACATTCTGCTAGCCGCGCACAGGCCATTCTGGAACGACAAGCTGATGTTGCCGCTGGCATGTTAAATCCAGTTTTAGAGGCGCTTCAACGAGCAGTTTCTGAATTGGATGAGGTAGAAGCCCTGTTAGCAGATATTGGACACCAGCTTGACAGCGATCCAAGTCGCCTTGCTGAAATTGATGAACGCTTGCATCAACTCAGAACACAGGCTCGGAAGCATAAAATCGAGACAGACGAACTGCCAAAACTGCATGAAAAACTGATTGCTCAGCTGGCGAATATAGATGACCAGTCAGATGTCCTGGCTAGATTAAGACAAACAGAACGGGCCTCACTTGATGAATTTATCCAACAAGCTAAAGAGATCTCCTCCCGCCGCCACAGTGTTGCGGCCCAGCTGGATACTGATGTGATGGCTGAATTACCCCCACTGAAGCTTGAGGCTGCTCGCTTTCATACAGATATTCATGCCCTTCCTGAAGACAGATGGTCAGAAACCGGATGGGATGGAATCACCTTTCAGGCTAGCACCAATCCTGGCATGATAGCTGGTCCTATTGATAAGATTGCCTCAGGTGGTGAATTAGCACGTTTCTTACTGGCTTTAAAAGTGGTTTTATCTGCGAATGAGCCTCCAAAGACCTTGATCTTTGATGAGGTGGATTCAGGCGTTGGCGGTGCTGTAGCGGCGGCGGTTGGGGCGCGGCTGGCACGCCTGGGGAAAAAGATGCAAACCCTTGTGATCACCCATTCCCCACAAGTTGCTAGCAATGGGGATCATCATCTGAAGATCAAAAAATATCAGTCAGGTGAACAAATGCTGAGCAGCACGGTTTGTCTGTGCGAGGATGAGCGGTTGGAAGAAATTGCCCGGATGCTGGCTGGCAATGAGATAACAGAAGCAGCACGGTCTGCAGCCGCCCAGCTGTTGAAGGGGGACAGATGAGCTTGCTAACCGCAGCTGAATTAAGGCCAGAAACACCCATCAGCCGCCTCAGCAAAAAACAGGCAGAACAGCTTCTGGCCCAACTAGCTGAGACTATTCTATATCATGACAGGCTCTACCATGCAGCTGATGCTGCGGCTCAACCGGAAATCAGTGATGCAGATTATGATGCCCTCATCGCCCTAAACCTTGAAATTGAGACTGCTTTTCCTGATCTTGTCAGACATGACAGTCCCTCTGCCCGGGTAGGAACTGCAGGTATTGGTGTACTAGCCAGCTCTAGCCACTTTGCCAAAATTACACACAGCCAGCCTATGCTGTCGCTAGGAAATGCATTCAATGCAGATGACGTCTCTGACTTTGCAAATAGAATTAAAAGGTTCCTAAGCCTGGCTGATGATGAAGCAATTGTGATGACTGCTGAGCCAAAAATAGATGGTCTGTCCCTGTCTCTACGCTATGAAAGTGGCGCGCTGCAATATGCAGCGACTCGCGGCAATGGGACTGAGGGTGAAGATGTCACGCAAAACGTGAAGACCATAGCTGATGTGCCGCATCATCTAGGGGCAGGCCTGCCAGATGTTTTTGAAGTCCGCGGCGAGGTCTATATGACCCGTACTGATTTCATCAGACTGAATACTCAACAAAAGGAAAAAGGCCAAAAACACTTTGCCAATCCACGTAACGCAGCAGCTGGTTCCCTTCGCCAGAAGGATCCGGCCATCACCCGCCAAAGGCCTTTGAAGTTTTTTGCCTATGCCCCGGGTGAAACTTCTAAACCAGTTGCGGCCACCCATTCAGCATTTCTAGACCTGTTGCGCGAAAGGGGGTTTTCGGTAAACCCACTTACCCAAACCTGCACCAACGTAAAAGGACTGCTGCTCCATTATGATGCGATCGCAGCGCAGCGGGACAAACTTGATTATGAGATTGACGGGGTGGTATATAAGGTTGACCGCTATGATTGGCAGGATCGGCTGGGGCAGCTTAGTCGCGTTCCACGCTGGGCCATTGCCCATAAATTCCCCGCAGAAAAGGCTACAACCATTCTGCAGGATATTGATATACAGGTTGGCCGTACAGGCGCATTGACCCCTGTTGCCCGTCTTGCCCCTGTGAGCGTTGGAGGTGTTATTGTGTCCAACGCAACCCTGCATAATGAGGATGAGATTGCGCGCAAAGATATTCGCATTGGTGACCACGTCCTTCTGCAACGGGCAGGAGATGTTATCCCGCAAATCACACAAGTGATGAAAGACAGACGGCCAGCAGACAGCCAACCCTTTCAGTTCCCTGATTATTGCCCAGTATGCGGCCATCAGGCGGTGCGTCCTGAAGGGGAGGCAGTGCGGCGCTGTACCGGCGGCTTTCAGTGCGAGGCACAGCAGCGCGAAAAACTTAAACATTTTGTTTCACGCCAGGCACTGGATATTGACGGGATGGGCACACGCCAGCTTGATTTATTTTTTGATCTGGGTTGGGTTAGACAGCCAGCAGATATTTTCAGACTGGCTGATATCCAACAGGATGTCGCTGGGCTTGACCGAATGGGCAAAAAATCAGCCGCTAATCTTATCAGTGCGATTCAGGAGCGCAAAACCCCTGAACTAGATCGGGTCATATTTGCACTTGGCATTCGTCAGATTGGTCAGGCCACTGCCAAACTGCTGGCGCAACGCTACGGGTCTGTTGACAGTCTGATGCAAGCTGCGCTGAATGCGCGTGACCCAGCACATGAAGACTATCTGAATCTTGTTTCCATTGACCAGATTGGGGCGCTGATGGTTCAGGATATCATTCAATTCTTTTCAGATCAAAATAACCAAGCACTTGTTGAGGACTTGATGCGCTATATTCAGCCCATTGCGCCCAAACAGCCTGCGCAGGAAAGTTCGGTCAGTGGTAAGACAATAGTCTTTACAGGAACTTTGACCAAACTGTCCCGCAATGAGGCAAAGACACAGGCGGAACGGCTGGGAGCCCGTGTCTCTGGCTCCGTATCGACGAAAACTGACTATCTTGTTGCCGGGGAAATGGCAGGATCAAAACTGACAAAGGCCCGCGACCTGGGAGTTACTATCCTGACTGAAGATGAATGGATAGAGCTGGTCGGCTTACCTTTTTAAAGCGGAGCGCATCTGTCTGCCAACCACTGTCTGACATCGGTTTCAAGATGCGGGGCAAGCCTTTCATAGACCGAGTGATGATAAGCATCCAGCCAGGCAATATGTTCAGAAGACAGATAGGCTTTTTCAATTAGCTGCTGGTCAAACGGAAAACAGGTCAACGTCTCAAACTTCAGATACCCCTCATGGGCAGCTGTGACATGCAGCAGCGTTTCATGGCGAATGCCAAACTGCCCTTCTTCATAATAGCCCGGCTCATTTGACAAGATATGTCCCTTTTTCAAACCTATCTGACCCCGTTTAGAAATTGATACTGGACCTTCATGCACATTTAGGATATGGCCGACGCCATGGCCTGTGCCATGGCCAAAATCTAACCCCTCTGCCCAGAGCGGGGATCGGCAGATCGCGTCAAGCTGAACCCCGTTTGTGTCCGTGGGGAAAACAGCCAAAGCTAGCTGACAATGCGCCGCCAAAACGAGACTGGCTTTTCGTACAAGCTCAGCATCAGCAGGCTGGCCCGTCTCAGAAAAATAAAATGTCCGGGTGATATCTGTCGTACCAGATCTGTAATGCGCCCCTGAATCAAGCAACAGCACACCATCACCGGATAACGTGTAATCCTCTCCAGCTTCCGCACGATAATGCACAATTGCCCCATGATCGCGCCAGCCAGCAATGGTTGCAAAACTGTCACAGATATAGGTTTCTGATGCTGCTCTATAATAGCTCAGTTCTTTAGCAAGTTCCACTTCATGCAGTTGCGCCCTCACGGCCTTTGTCTCGAGCCAATGAAAAAACCTGCTCAACGCGACTCCATCCAAAAGGTGAGCCTGCCTGAATCCATCTACTTCAGCCATAGTCTTACAGGCCTTCCGTGCAACAAGCGGGTCTGGTTCAGCACTTAGGTTCAGGCCAGCCTGGCGCAAATAATCATGCACAGCAACAGGCAGACTGGTCGGGTCATAAGCAATAGCCTGTCCTTTCAAGCTTGCCAAATACGTCTCCAGCTCGGCCCAGCCAACACAGGCATAACCCTGTTCTGTAATCTGACTGTTATTTGTGACAAAGGTCAGCTGGCCACTTGCGGATAGGATCCCAAAACATAAATGGACAGGTGTGAAACACAAATCATGCCCCCGCAAGTTCGTCAACCACATCATCACATCTGGTGCGCTAATAAAGCGCAAGTCGAGATGACTGTCTTTCAGCTCTTTTGCCGCTTGATGAATTTTCTCCTTGACGCTGCAGCCTGCATAGCTCTCCTCAATAATAAATATGTCTGTTTGCGGACTAGCCTGTCTGTCTGCCCATACAGCAGCAACTGGATGAGTAGATAAACATTGCCAAACAACATGTGCTTCCCCCAATACAGTAGGTAGCTTCTTGTGTCCTTCACAGGTCACAGACCAGCTATCAAAACCAATTTTTACCTCTGCCTTTCCGGGGCAGGCGGCCAACCATTCCGCTAATGACTGGTCTGCTGTGTCAATAGTCTGGTAAAGAGAGGGGTCAACTTCCTGCTTAATCTGAACCGTATAGCGACTGTCTGTCGCCACAACTGCTGTATCTGCCAAGATTAGCGCAACCCCAGCTGAACCAGTAAAACCTGTCAGCCAGGCGAGATATTCATCCTGTCCCCTTACCTCCTCTCCTTGAAACCTGTCTGCCCTGGTCAGCAGCATCCCATCAAGTGCCTGTTTTCCAAGCTCCTGCCTAACAGCGGCCAGCTTCTCAGCTGATGTGGTGAACCCACCTGTCATTGTCAGCCTCTCTGCCTTTTCCTGAATACCAGACAACACCAATTATCCAGATCCAGACGCATTTCCAGTGTCAATTTTCGTGCGAGGTAATCGCCAACTAGTTGTTGGGCCTGATGATGTAATAAGCCAGATAGGATTAACCGGCCGCCAGGGCGAAGATTTAGCGTAAGTTCTGCCGCCATACGACGTAGCGGGCCTGCCAGGATATTGGCCATGATCAAATCATAAGGACCGTTTCTCGATACAGTGCGGTCAGCAAACCCTTCTGAGAATATTGCCCGCATCCTCATTGGGCTAATCTGGTTTTTTTGTCTATTTTGCTGGGCGGTGCGCACAGAGACAGGATCATTGTCTACCGCCAATATATTGGCGGCTGGAAACAGCCTCTGAGCCGCCATAGCTAAAATTGCACTTCCGCAACCCATATCCAAGATGCGGCGCGGCGGGCGTTTCTTCTTGCGCTGATCAGCCAATGCGAGCAAACAGGCCTGGGTCGTTGGATGCATGCCAGAACCGAAGGCCTGTGCAGCCTCAACAAGAAGCGGCATGCTGCCAGCAGGCTGTGCCTGCATTACATGGCTGCCATAAATCCAGAACGGACCCAGATGAAGAGGGGGAAATGTCTTGCGATTTTCGGCCAGCCAGTCTCTTCCTTTATAGCAGACAATCTGCTGGTCAATGAGCTGGCCAGGCTTCACAGACCGGCTGACCACGGCGGACAGTTGTTCAGGGTCAGGCTCATCTTCAAACCAAGCCTTAATCAAGTTGTGGCCGGAATTAGTGTTTTCAATAGAGATTGCTTCTGCGGCCAGAACCACTTCCAAACCGGTTTCCAGAGGCAAAGTCTGACCCCGAAGAACAGCAGAAAAACACCAGGTATCTGTCATATTTACACCCTGTTTTCAGTCTATCTCATCTGGACGGGACACAAAGCTTGCCACAACTTTTTTCATGCCTGCTTTATCAAAAAGGATTTCCAGTTTGTCTGCTTCCACCGCATCAATTGTGCCCATGCCAAACTTTTGATGAAATACACGCTCACCTATCGTAAGATCATGTTTACCTGACTGCGGCAGCCAGCCATCGCGGTCACCAATAGGTATTGCCGAATCAGCTGTCAGCCGCGTAGCTAGCCGTTTCCATGCTGGGCCGTATCCCGGCTGACCAGCGCGGTCCGCCAGAGCGCCAATTAATATAGGCTCAATCGAACCAAGGCTTAGTCCCTGTGCCATATCCTCATCAATATGCGCAGCTGGCAACTCGCCAACAAATCTTGACGGGATAGAAGATTGCCATAAGCCATGCATACGCCTGTTTGCCGCAAAGCTTACAAAAACATTTCGGCGAGCGCGGGTAAGCCCCACATAAGCCAGCCTTCGCTCTTCTTCCAGTCCTGCCCCACCACTTTCATCCAAGGTTCGCTGACTGGGAAAAATTCCTTCTTCCCACCCAGGTAGGAAGACCATATCAAACTCCAAACCCTTTGCCGCATGCAAAGTCATTAAAGTCACTTCGCCTTCCTGTGGCGCGGTTTCATTATCCATTACCAATGAGATATGCTCAAGAAACCCACCAAGCGTGTCAAAATCTTCAATGGCCGAAACCAGTTCCTTCAGGTTTTCAAGCCGCCCAGGAGCATCGGGGGCCTTATTCTTCTGCCACATCTCTGTATAGCCTGAATCATCCAAAACCACTCGCGCGAATTCAGCTGGAAATGTGGTGTCTTTCTGCTTGCACCATCCAGCAATCTGGGTACAAAAAGCTGTCAGTGTCTGTCTGGCCTGCGGCTTTAACTCATCACTCTCTGCCAATGCGCCAGCCGCCGCCAACAAGGGGATATTGCGCGCACGGGCCAGTTGGTGAATAACCTGAAGCGTTGCTGGCCCCAGACCCCGTTTTGGCGTGTTGATAATCCGCTCAAATGCCAGATCATCTGCAGGCTGATTAATCAAACGCAAATAGGCCATCGCGTCTCTGATTTCAGCCCGCTCATAGAACCGTGCGCCCACCACCCGGTAAGGCAGGCCTATGGACAGAAATCGCTCTTCAAATTCACGGGTCTGAAAGCCTGCTCGCACCAGAACAGCAATCTGATTCAGATCAAACCCCTCTTTCAACTTTCCTTCAATTTTGCTGGCTACATGCCTAGCCTCATCCTGGCCATCCCAATAGCCTGAGACCAGCAGCTTTTCGCCATCATCAATTGAGGTATATAAGGTTTTTCCCAACCTGTTTGCATTTTTCGCAATTAGGCTTGAAGCGGCCGCTAGAATATGTCCTGTAGACCGGTAATTTTCTTCCAGCCTGACAATTTTTGCGCCAGGGTAATCAGTTTCAAAACGCAGAATATTACCAACCTCGGCCCCTCGCCAGCCATAAATGGATTGATCATCATCCCCAACACAACACAGATTTTTATGTTCAGAAGCGAGCAGACGCAACCACAGATACTGGGCGACATTGGTATCCTGATATTCATCAACCATAATATGTGTCAGGCGAGACTGATAATGAGCCAGAATATCTGGATAGTTCTGAAAAACATACAGCATATGCAAAAGCAAATCACCGAAATCAGCCGCATTCAGCAAGACAAGGCGGGACTGATAATGTTTATATAGTTCAATGCCTCTGCCATCACAGATATCGCCTGCATCAGAGGCAGACATTTTTTCTGGACGCAGACCTCTATCTTTCCAAGCACTGATCTGGGCCGCCAACGCACGTGGCGGCCACCGTTTCAGATCAATTTGTTCTGCTTCCATCAACTGTTTCAGCAGCCGGTTCTGATCATCCGTGTCCAGAATTGTAAAATCTGATTTCAGCCCCACAAGCTCAGCATGCTGTCGCAGCATGCGCGCAGCCAGCGCATGAAACGTTCCCAGCATCACTTGCTCGACCATAGGCCCGACTAGCTGGGTGACACGCTCCTTCATTTCCCGCGCTGCCTTATTCGTGAAGGTTACTGCCAGAATATTCCAAGGGGCAGCTGTCCGACTGGCAACCAGCTGGGCAAGTCGCGCAGTCAGCACACGTGTCTTCCCTGTTCCTGCGCCGGACAGGACCAAAAGCGGACCGTCCAGTGTGGTTACAGCACTTGCCTGCTCTGTATTCAACCCCTGCAGCCAAGGCTTAGCCTCAGCAGATGGCACAAGACCATAGGAAGATCCAGATCTGTCACCAGATGAAATCACATTATCACTCACTGCCCATTTTATCCGTCACCTCATCAGCCGCCCAGCCATCAGGAGGCACTGTCAACGAGGGTTTACAGTTAAACTAGTCTTATCACAACGCCTGTCACGGCACATAAGCAAAAATTCTTGCACTGCCTGTAACAAAGATTGCGAAATTCTTTTTTGCAGCGTATTATCGGACTGTTATCGAAGTCAGCTACGTCCCTTAGAAAAATTGTTCAAAACAGGAACAGGCATGTCAGTAATGGTCAGGTCAGTCGTATTAGCATGGACCCTCAGCTTGCTGGCTGCCTGTACTACCTTATCTGCTGATGAGAAGACAGCCATCAACGATCCGTACGAAAACACAAACAGAAAGTTGTTTGCCTTTAATCTTGCTCTTGATAACTATGCACTTGAACCGGCAGCGAATCTGTACAAGAAGGCAGCCCCTGAACTTATTCAGAAAAGCGTACGCAATTATGTGTCCTGGACAGGGATGCCCTCAACGGCTTTCAACTCAGGCCTGCAGGGTAAGTTCGAAAATGCCGCGCTAGCCAGCCTGACCTTTCTAGTGAATGGTCTGACGTTGGGTTTTGTTGACTTGATGGAAGGTGAGGAGCAGCCTGAACATGAAGATTTTGGGCAGACTCTGGCCTCTGCAGGTGTGAGCCAGGGCTCATATCTGGTGGTGCCCTTCATAGGCAGTAATACCGTTAGGTCTGCGGGTGGACGGGTTGTGGATACTGTTCTTAATCCGCTTAGAGTGTTCAGTGGCGAAACGGTATCAGATGCACGGGCCACATTACCCGTCGTCAGCGCCGTATCCTTCAGGGCCACTCATTTCGACACAATTAATGATGTAAAAAATAACAGCCTTGATGCCTATGCGCGGGCCCGCTCTGCTTATTATCAACAACGTGATAAATTGTTGCAAAACAATCTGCCCAAAGTTGAAGGCCACAATGGCTTGGATGAATTCGAAACCTTTTTCACGGAATAGGCGGTCTGAAGGAATGATAATGGTTCACCTGAAAAAGCTCTTTTTAAACGTAAAAACAACGATATGCGCAGCCATAATGATGTTAGTTTGCGCTGGGGGAGCTGCACACGCAAATGACAGGGTGTCAGAAGCTGAACGCCTGGTGACAGCCCTGATAACTGAGCTTGAGCAGACCAGTTTACGGGACAACATGACCGATAAGGAAAACAAACAAGTTCTTAACCAACTGGTTGAAAACTATTTTGATGTGGATGCCATCACACGGTTTTCTGTTGGCCGCTATTGGCGTGTGGCTACTGAATCTGAACGGTCCGAATATGCAAAATTATTCCGGTTCGTCTTGCTGAATCAGGCAAATGAGCAGTTCCACAAGTTGAGAGACCTCGAATTCAAACCAACAACCACAAATACGAAAGGTGATAAGCTAATCCTTGTTGGAGGTATCATCCATGACAAATCAGGTGAATTTCCTGATGTTGAAATCTTCTGGCGAGTTGTGGCGCTGCCAGACATGCCAGTTAAAATCTTTGATATAGAAGTTGAAAATATTTCCATGCTTAAAACACAGCAGGATGAGAACACGACTCTGATTCGCCGCAATGCTGGCCGGTTTAGCGCCCTCATCGAAGCGCTTCAGGAACAGCTTAACAACCAGCAAACAGATTAACGGCATAAGTCTGTATTCCCGTAGATATGACATGCTGATTTTTTATCGAACTATTGGCTTGTACTTAATCCGTCTTGGCTGCGCGGCATCTGCACCCAGTCTGCGTTTTTTATCTTCCTCATAGGCCTGATAGTTCCCTTCAAACCACTCTACATGACTGCCTCCTTCAAAGGCCAGAATATGGGTGGCAATGCGGTCAAGAAACCATCTATCATGACTGACTACAACAGCACAGCCGGCAAAGTCCAACAAGGCCTCCTCCAATGCCCGCAGCGTATCCACATCCAGATCGTTTGTAGGCTCGTCTAGCAGAAGTACATTTGCCCCACTCTTTAACATGCGTGCCAGGTGCACACGGTTACGTTCACCACCAGACAACTGGCTGACACGTTTCTGCTGGTCACTCCCCTTAAAATTAAACAGGCTTACATAGGCCCGGGACGGCATTGTTCTTTTGCCCAGTTCTAGCTCATCAAGACCGTTGGAGATCGCCTCCCAAACGGTTTTACTGTCATCCAGTTCATCACGGGACTGATCCACATAGCCAAGTTTCACAGTCTCACCTAGCCGCAAAGTGCCTTTGTCCAGGTCTTCCTGACCAGTCAGGAGCTTAAATAGGGTTGACTTACCTGCGCCATTAGGCCCGATCACACCAACAATGCCGGCAGGCGGCAGCCTGAAATCTACTTCTTCAAATAAAAGTTTTTCTCCGAATCCTTTTTCAAGGCCATCTGCTTCGATCACGACATCACCAAGACGTGGGCCAGCAGGGATGGTAATTTTTGTGGTTTCATTTCGCTGTTCACGATCCTGTGCCAAAAGTTTTTCATAGGCATTCAGTCTAGCTTTAGATTTTGACTGACGAGCCTTTGGCGCCAAACGGACCCACTCCAACTCGCGGGACAGTGATTTCACCCGCGAATCCTCAGCCCGTCCCTCCTGCTCAAGACGTTTCTGCTTCTGCTCAAGCCAGCCTGAATAATTTCCCTGATAAGGAATCCCCTGGCCGCGATCCAGTTCAAGAATCCATCCTGCAACCTCGTCTAGAAAATACCTGTCATGTGTGATTGTGACCACTGTACCTGTAAAATCGTGCAAAAACCGCTGCAGCCAGGCAACTGATTCTGCATCCAGGTGGTTTGTTGGCTCATCCAAAAGCAGCATATCCGGTGCACTTAACAACAGTTTGCATAACGCTACACGTCTGCGCTCACCCCCTGACAGTTTCGTAACATCTGCGCCGCCATCTGGCACCCTCAGCGCATCCATTGCAATCTCGGCCTTCCGTTCTAAATCCCAACCATCAATTGCATCAATTTTTTCCTGTAAATCAGCTTGCTCTGCAATCAGATTATTCATCTCATCATCGTTCATCTCTTCAACAAAGCGGGCGCTGACATCATTGAACCGGTCAACAAGCTGTTTAGCTTCGCCCATGCCAGACAGCACATTGCCAGCGACATCCATGCTAGAATCCAGTTCTGGTTCCTGTGCCAAATACCCAATATTTATGTCGTCTGCTGGCCAGGCTTCGCCGCTGAACTCAGTTTCGACACCAGCCATGATTTTCAGCAGGGTTGATTTACCTGCACCATTCAGACCTAGGACCCCGATCTTTGCCCCAGGCAAAAATGACAGGCTGATATCCTTCAACACTTCCTTGCCGCCTGGATAAGTTTTACCTAAGCGTTGCATTGTATAAACATATTGTGTGCTTGCCATTATTTGACACTTCCTTCTGGCTGGCTTGGATGGCTAAAATTTCTGATCCTTACATAGCCTATTCAGGCCGATTTTGCTATTCTCATATTGGTATTTTCATCAACTCTCACTACACCCAGTAGGCTATGTCTTTTTCCGATTTTTCAAGCTTCACCTTTTTCGGTCTGTTACCTCTGCCTTTATGGAAAGTACTGATTGACGGTGTCTTTGCAGTCCTGATGTGGGGGTTGGTTGTGCGTTTTGTTGTGGTGGTCCTGTTTGGCGACAACCCACCTATACGAGTCTTGCTCAGCTATATGCAGCTGACAGACATTGTGATTCGTCCGTTAAGGCTGGTCACGCCCACTGTGCTAACGCCAGCTGCCCGCAGCCTTTATGCGGCCTTTTTTCTGTTTCTACTGCGCTATTACGGCCTGCCAGTTCTCAATAACTATCCGGTAGATGGTCTAGTCAACCTGCCTTTTGAAGATCATTTAGCTGCGGCCCTGTCCGCCTTATCTCGCCTTATTTCAGAGATAAGGTCCTGACCAGGTGACCTTTGGCATTGATCAGCAATAACATCGGCTGCCCATTTTCTGTATCGAGATGCAGCCATACAGACCCATCCTCATCAGCCGCAGCAATCGTGCGCAATTCAGCCCCTTTTGGAAGGGTGAATTTCACCAATTCACCTACGGGAGCTTTGGCAGACAACTTGCCTATCTGTTGCTTCATGCCATAGACAAGTGCGACCAGCCCGGCAGCAATCAAAAAGGTCATCACGATGATAGAGAGTTTCAGCAAGCGCACAGTTCGGGCAGACATTAGCGGCAAAACCTGCTTTTCAATCTGTTGAGACGCCTCTGCAGGAGAGGTGCCTGTTGCAATTCTAACCAATAATTCCTCCGTCTACGGTTTACGGCTGACTGTTGTCCGTTTTAAACTGTCCTGACCAACAAGCCAAGCGACAAGTAAAAAACCCCAACCCCGTAAAGGCCTCAAAGATGAGCGAGACTTTGATTCTCACTGCAGATGGTGAACATGCTGGCACACGACTGGACAGATGGCTGGCTGATACACTTGCCCGAGATGACCTCTCGCGCTCGCGCCTGAAGGCGCTTATTCGGGAAGGCGCGCTCTGCCGAAATGGACAGGTGCTGATAGACCCATCAGCAAAGGTCACTGCCGGAGCAGACTATAGCCTGACGTTACAAGATGCTAACCCTGCTCTGCCCCAGCCTGAAATGCTGCCGCTCGATATTATATATGAGGATGAGGACTTGATCGCTGTAAATAAGGCTGCTGGCATGGTGGTGCATCCAGCTCCGGGAGCAGAGTCTGGCACATTGGTCAATGCGCTGCTGCATCATTGCGGGGCAAGCCTGACTGGTATTGGCGGGGTCGCAAGGCCAGGCATCGTCCACAGGCTGGATAAGGATACATCAGGCGTCATAATTGCTGCCAAGACAGCCCGTGCCCATGCCAGACTAACAGAGATGTTTGCCGCGCATGACCTGGACAGGCGCTATCAGGCCCTGATCTGGGGGTCGCCCGCAAACAGAGCCGATACAATAGACGCCGCCCTTGCCCGGCATCCGGTTGACCGCAAGCGCCAGGCAGTCCAGGCCCGCGGTCGCCATGCTGTCACCCATTATAGAACCTTACGGGAACTGCCGCCTTTCGGCTGCCTGATTGAGTGCCAACTAGAAACAGGTCGCACCCATCAGATTCGCGTGCATATGGCCCATATCGGCCATGGCGTAATGGGTGACCCAATCTATGGAAAGCCAAAACGGGCGGGGCAGATGCCTGATACGCTCAGCCGGGACGCCCTGTTAGCCCTGCGCAGCTTCCCACGCCAGGCCCTGCATGCCGCTAGCCTGTCTTTTGCCCATCCAGTATCCGGTTTGCAGATCAACCTGATCAGCCCACTCCCTTCTGATATGACCGCGCTTCTGACTAGAATTGAAGCAACCATTGCCGCCCGCGCCCGAGACGTAAGCTTTATGGTCCAACACCCTTTTGACTGAATTTTTTCCAACAGCATCGCCTTTTTTGCCATCTCTGCCATATTCCTGTCCCTCTTTACAGATAGGTAAATAATACCCATATATAGCATACGTAGTGTTTAACTGGAGGTTGAATGACTCGCAATGCTGTAATCCCTGCCCTGACCCCAGATGGCAGCCTGTCTCGTTATATGGAACAGATCCGCGCCTTTCCCATGTTGGAAGCAGATGAGGAATATATGTTGGCACGGTCTTTTGTTGAACGCGGTGATGTGGACGCGGCCCATAAACTGGTCACCAGCCATCTGCGTCTAGTGGCTAAAATTGCGATGGGCTATCGCGGCTACGGCCTGCCAGTGGCTGATTTGATATCAGAAGGGAATCTGGGCATGATGCATGCGGTCAAGAAATTTGACCCTGAGAGAGGCTTTCGCCTAGCTACCTATGCAATGTGGTGGATAAAGGCCTCTATTCAGGAATATGTGCTGCGCTCTTGGTCATTGGTAAAAATTGGCACTACCGCCTCACAAAAAAAGCTGTTTTTCAATCTGCGCCGCATTAAAGGTCAGATTGGCGCGATTGACAGCGGCGATCTGAAACCAGAAGATGTCACTCATATCGCGGATGAGCTGGATGTCGCCGAAAAAGACGTGATTTCCATGAATCAGCGCATGTCTGGCGGCGATCAATCATTGAACACAGCGATGGTCAATTCCCCTGGTGAAGAAGGAGCTGAATGGCAGGACTGGTTAGAAGATGAGCGTCCTGATCAAGAAGCTTACTTTGCTGAAACAGAAGAGCTGGATAAGCGCCAGGGCCTGATGCGGGATGCAATGCAGGGCCTGAACCCCCGGGAGGTACGCATTATCGAAGCCCGCCGCCTTGCTGAACCGCCACTCACACTGGAAGAACTGGCTGTTGAATTTGGCGTTAGCCGTGAGCGCATCCGTCAAATTGAAGTTCGCGCATTTGAGAAACTCTCAAAAGCGGTACTAGCCAAAGCCGATGAGATGAAATTACTGCCTGCCACAGACGCTTGAATGATTTCTCAATCAACCCAGCAACAGGTGAGTATTCCCCTTTACCTGTTAAACGGATCTTTCACCAGGATAGTGTCATCACGTTCAGGGCTGGTGGACAGCAGCGCGACCGGAATGCGAGTCAGCTCCTCCAAACGGCGGATATATTTCAGCGCATTGGCTGGCAAATCGGCCCATTCGCGCGCACCATAAGTGCTTTCCTTCCAGCCGGGCATTTCTTCATAGACCGGTTTACAGGCCGCTTGATGAGTGGAATTTGACGGGAAGTAATCCAGACGTTCTCCACAACAGTCATAACCCACACAAATCTTTAAACTGTCAAACCCGTCCAGCACATCCAGCTTGGTCAGAGCCATACCGGTAATCCCAGCGGTCAGCCCAGCCTGACGCACCATCACCGCATCAAACCAGCCACAACGGCGTTTGCGCCCAGTAACAGTGCCAAACTCGCGCCCCCGCTCCCCCATACGCTCACCATCTTTGGCAAAATCCTCAGTCGGGAAAGGGCCGGAACCCACCCTCGTGGTATAGGCCTTGGTGATGCCCAGCACAAAGTCAACAGACCCCGGACCTGTGCCCGCCCCTGTTCCAGCCTGGCCTGCCACAGTGTTGGAAGAGGTCACAAACGGATAGGTGCCATGGTCAATATCCAGCATAATCCCCTGCGCGCCCTCAAAAAGGACCAACTTATGCTGGCTTTGCGCTTCGGCCAGCTCGCGCCAGCTTTGCCCTGCATAGGCCAGCAGTTCATGGGCTATCGCCAGCAAGTCATCTACCATCTGACCAGCTGATACCGGCTCTTCGCCTGCGGCTGATAGCCAGACATTATGATGGGCGGCCAGACGGGCCAGGCGGTCCCGCAAACGCGCTTCATCACGCAGGTCAGCAAGCCGGATGCCGCGTCGCGCCACCTTGTCTTCATAAGCCGGACCAATACCACGGCCGGTCGTGCCGATTTTGGCTTTGCCAGATGCAGCCGCCTCACGCGCCTGATCAATACGAACATGCACAGGCAGAATCAGCGACGCACTTTCTGAAACCACCAAATTATCCGGGCTAACCGCGACGCCCTGTTCGCGGATGGTTTTGATCTCAGATAACAGCGCGACAGGGTCAACTACCACTCCATTGCCAATCACAGACCTCTTACCCTGCCGCACAATTCCTGAGGGCAGCAAAGACAATTTATATTCCACACCATCAATGACCAGCGTGTGTCCGGCATTATGACCACCCTGAAAACGGACCACCATATCGGCGCGTTCAGAAAGCCAGTCTACAATTTTGCCTTTGCCTTCATCGCCCCATTGGGACCCAATCACAGCCACATTTGTCATCTGTTTGTCTTTCTGCTGATTATGAATAGATTGGTTAAAAATTATAAGGTTACAGCTTTTCCGGCATGCCACCCGCTTCGCGCAGAATGTAGGCGCAGTTCAGAGCTTTTGCTTCCGCCGCAGCCTTGGCACCCTTTGTGCCATACAGCACGTGGCGGCCACGCTCAACGAGCTGCAGACCCGCGGCCAGGCCAACAGTTGCCGGAATGTAAATAACAGGAGTCTGCTGCGGGGTAGGCAGGCTGCGTAGTACACGTTCCATGAACACGGACAGGCCCATCGCTTTTTCATCATATCCTGTCACATAGGCACCACCTCTAGCAATCGCGCCTTTCAGCCCTGCCCCAAAGACCGAAAAACTTACCGAGGTGTGATAACCATAACCTTGCATATCCAGTGGATCCAGTGTGATTGCAATGTCAGGAAGTAACCCGTTCAGGCTGGTAGCGATATCAATCAGTCCCAACAGCTGTTCGGCTGCAGCATCTGGCAGAATTTTCGACACCTCCGCCAGCCTGTCTGCAGCTGCGCCAGACGCATTGATGATTTCCGCTAGATGTGGCGCAGCCTTGAGCGGCAGTTTTGTTAATCTGGTAATGTCACGATCTGAGATAGCACCGAACATCTCATCTTTGACCGCGGCGTCCATAGCCGTAAGCTCATCTCCCAGAACAGCCTCAGCCAGGCAGGGCAGCCCCAAGTCAATCGTCAGGTCCAAAATCCCAGCCTGCTTCAGGGCACGCACGCCAAGCAAAATAATTTCTGTAGCAGCCTGCTTGTCATCACGGCCAATTATTTCCGCCCCTGCCTGCATCAGCTGGCGTTCCGGGTTTAACACATCCGGGATCACCCGCATCACCTCACCCCCATAAGCAAGACGCAGAGGCCGGGGATAACGAGCTAGTCTGGTTCCGGCAATCCTGGCAATCTGGGCGGTCATATCCGAGCGCAGCGCCATCATTCGCCGCGATATCGGGTCAAGCAAGCGGAAAGTCTGTTCAGCCAGCGCAGCTCCTGGCCCCTCAGTCAGCAGGGTCTGCTCAAACTCCACAAGTGGCGGTTTTATGCGCTGATAGCCAAAGGCAGCAAAACAGGATAAGACCGCTTCTACAGCTTTTGCATCCTGTTCCGCCTGCGGGGCGAGAAGATCTGTAAGACCAGAAGGCAGCAGCCCCTCACTTGCATCGCCAGCCCCAGCAGATGGAGCTGACATCACAACCACTTCAGATATGGGATGGTAAGATCGGTCAGATGATGACATAAGCACCCACTCGGCCAAAAGTACAGAACGTTAAACCTAAAAAGCGATAAAGCCGTACCACCGTTAACATCTTCAAAAAGTAGAGCAGCACAAATTCAATATCTTCTATCCTGTTTGCCGCAGATGAGCAACCCGTTCAGGCTCAAAACTGCAGATAATCTGCACGCACAACCTGAGGCATAGCCCGAATGGCCTGTAATGTGTCATGCGTCACAGACCCATCAATTTCAATCAGTGCCACTGCCTCACCACCAGCTTCCTTTCGGCCTAGATGAAAGGTTGCAATATTAACACCTAGCTCACCCATCATGCTACCCAGTGCACCGATAAAGCCAGGCTTGTCATAATTGCGCAGATATAGCATGTTTTCCGTGAAGGCTGATTCAACAGAAATTCCTTGCACTTCAACAAGGCGGGCCTTATCGCCGCCAACCAGCGTGCCACAGACCATCCGCTCCCCTCCTTTGTAGCTTAAGGTCAAGCGCAGTAGGCTCTCATAATCACAACGTCTGTCGTGACGCACAGTGGCCACAGCAATATCATGACTATGGGCCAGCGCAGCGGCGTTCACCATATTCACCGAATCCATTTTAGGGCCTAACACGCCTGCAAGTGCGGATGCAAGTATCGGCTGGTCATTCAGACCAGCAGCCTTGCCCTCAAATTCCAGCTTCACCGCAGTCAGCCCTACTGTATCGAGCTGGCCTAAGAATCGGCCTAACAGGCCGCCAAGCGTCATATAGGGTTTCAGCAGCGGGGCTTCCTCTGCTGTTACAGAGGCCATATTGATGGCATTGGTAATCGCACCGGTCATGAGATAATCTACCATCTGTTCAGCCACCTGCAAGGCGACCTTTTCCTGTGCTTCAACCGTGCTGGCCCCTAAATGCGGAGTGGCAATGAAATTTTCTGCAGAAAATAAAGGATTATCTTTTGCAGGTTCGTTTTCAAAAACATCCAGCGCAGCCCCAGCAACATGTCCAGAGACTAGAGCCGCCAAAAGTGCATTTTCATCCACCAAACCGCCACGTGCGCAGTTTACGATACGCACACCCTTTTTTGTGCGGTTCAGCGCATCAGCGGAAATGATATTCCTTGTTGCATCTGTCAATGGCGTGTGAAGTGAAATGAAATCCGACTTTTCCAGCAGCTCATCAAGTTCAACTTTTACAATGCCCAGCTTTTTAGCTCGGTCATCCGTCAAGAACGGATCATAGCCCATCACTTTCATTTTCAACCCCTGCGCCCGGTCAGCGACAATCGCGCCGATGTTTCCACAGCCAATGATACCCAGCCGTTTTCCAGAGATTTCTGTGCCCATAAATTTTGACTTTTCCCACTTGCTAGCGGTTGTTGACATATGTGCCTGCGGGATCTGGCGGGCCAGAGCTAACAACATAGAAATCGCGTGTTCAGCTGTTGTGACCGCATTGCCAAAGGGCGTATTCATAACTATCACGCCAGCCGCCGTCGCGGCGGCAATATCAACATTATCAACACCAATCCCTGCACGGCCAACCACTTTCAGCCGGGGGGCTTTGTCCAGCAATTCAAGCGTGACCTTGGTTGCGGACCGGATGGCCAGACCCTCATAATCACTGATAATCTCACCCAACTCTTCTGGGCTTAGGCCAGGCTTTACATCAACCAAAATGCCAGAATCGCGGAAGATGTCTGCTGCGGCTGGGGCCAGCTTGTCACTAATCAGCACTTTTGTCATTATTTTGCTCTTTTCTCTAATACTGTTGTTTGCACGCATGCTCAAATGCCCAGTCCAGCCAAGGCATCAGCGCAGCCACATCTTCAGAATCAACGGTTGGCCCACCCCACAGACGGAAACCGGCAGGAGCCGTGCGGTAGGCACCGATATCATAGGCAACGCCTTCATTTGCCAACATAGCCACCATCTGTTTGGCAAAGGCGGCCTGTTCATCCACGCTAAGTGCTACAACATCTGGGTGAACCAGCTTCAGGCAGATAGAGGTAGAGGACAAATTTGCCACATCGCTGCATAGGAAACCGCACCAGTCAGAGCCAGCCACAAAATCCTGCACCACACTTAAATTGGCCTCAGATCGGCAAATTAGACCAGGCAGGCCGCCTTGTGCCTCAGCCCAGTCAAGCGCAGCGTGCAAATCCTCCACGCAGAGCAGGGACGGCGTATTGATCGTATCGCCGCGGAAAATTCCCTCGACAAGCTTACCGCCTTTAGTCAGTTGAAAAATCTTCGGTACAGGCCAAGGCGGGCTGTAGCTTTCAAGACGTGCTACTGCTCGTGGCGAGAGGATGATTACCCCATGCCCAGCTTCCCCGCCAAGTGATTTTTGCCAACTGAAAGTTGTGATATCCAGCTTGGCCCAGTCCATCTGCATGGCAAAACAGGCAGATGTCGCATCAGCGATCGTGAGGCCTTCGCGGTCATGAGGGATCCAGTTTGTATTTGGCAACCGTACACCAGAGGTTGTTCCATTAAAGGTAAACAAAACGTCACGACTGAAATCAACTTCAGCAAGGTCAGGCAAGTCCCCCCAATCTGCCTCCAATATTCTGCAATCCTTAAGTTTTAATTGTTCAGTGGCGTCCGCCACCCATGTCTGACCAAAGGATTCCCAGGCCAGGATATCTGTGCCACATGCGCCCAAGACAGACCACATGGCCATTTCAACCGCGCCTGTATCAGATGCAGGCACAATACCCAGACGATAATCGTCAGGCAGACCTAGCAAAGCAGACATGCGTTTGATAGCAGATAAAATTTTGGCTTTAGGCTCTTTTGCGCGATGCGAGCGACCAACCGCGGCATCTTCGACGTGAGCAGGGGTCCAGCCAGTAAATTTCTTTGTTGGCCCAGATGAAAAGTGCGGGGACAACGGCCTAATGTGCGGCGACATGGCGAACCTCTATCAAAATGTGACTGTCCGTTGGGAGACAGCGACCCGAGTTAGAAAATAATGAGCCGACATAAAATGTCAAGAACACGACATAAGAAAATGTAGGAAAAGGTATAGATGGCGGGCCACCCCTACTCCTAAGAGGCCGCTTTCAGCACAGTGACCAGCTTGTCCATGGCGGCATTGAGGCGAGCTTTATCAACCGCTTCCACCATCACACGGATAAGCGGTTCTGTGCCCGATGGGCGCAGCAGCACGCGCCCTTGACCGCCCAGCTCTGCCTCAACTGCAGCGACCTGCGCTGTGACCCGCTTGTCGCTCAGAACAGCCTTGTCTATATCTCTTAGGTTAACCAGTCTTTGCGGTATTGGGGTAAAGCAGGACAACAGCTCAGAGGCGGGCTTTCCCGTGCGACAGATAATCGATAAGATTTGTAGAGCCGCAATTAGCCCATCACCGGTCCGGCTCAGCTGGGGTAGCAAAACATGACCGGATGGCTCCCCTCCCAAGTTGCTGCCTGTTTTGACCATACGTTCGGAGATATAGCGGTCCCCCACCGCTGCCCTTTCAAAACCTATATTATGCTTAGCGAGCACCGTCTCCAGGCCCAGATTGCTCATCACAGTGCCAATAACTGGCCCGTGAAGTGTGCCCTGTTCTGCTGCGTCCAGCGCTAGCGTAGCCAGAATTTGATCACCATCACGGATCTGCCCCTGCTCATCTGCCAGGATCAGCCTGTCGGCATCCCCGTCAAGACAGATGCCTAGTGCAGCCCCAGATTCCGCAACAGCCTTCGCCATACCTGATGGCTCGGTTGCTCCACAATTCAGATTGATATTTAGCCCGTCAGGGGCAACGCCCAACGGCAGAATGTCTGCCCCTAATTCAACCAGCGTATTAGGGGCGGTGCGATATGCGGCCCCATGCGCACAGTCCACCACAATCCGCATCCCGGCCAGAGACTGGGCGGTATCAAAGGTGGCTTTGGCAAATTCCATGTAACGCTGATCAGAATTTACAATCCGGCGCGCCCGGCCCAGCCCATCTGGCGGTGCCAGCGCGATAGACCCGCGCATTAGGGCTGAAATGTCTTCTTCAATTGCATCATCCAGTTTATAGCCATCTGGTCCAAAGAGCTTTATCCCGTTATCGTGATGCGGGTTGTGTGAGGCAGAAATCATCACCCCAAAATCTGCCCTCAGTGAGTGGGTCAGATAAGACACAGCCGCAGTTGGCACAGGGCCAAGTAGGCGGCAGTTAATCCCAATAGAAGTAAAGCCAGCCACCAGGGCAGATTCCAGCATATAGCCAGACAATCGGGTATCTTTGCCAATCACTACCATTGGGCGAGTCATCCGTCCGTCATCTGCTGTTTTATCCGCAAACCAGCGGCCTGCTGCCAGTGCCAGCCTGACCACAGACTCTGCCCGCATCGAGCCAGTATTGATACGTGCGCGCACCCCATCTGTGCCAAAAATCCCTGCCATAGGTTTAGCTGTCCTTCTCTTCTGAACTGTCTATTTTACTATTCACACTGGTGCTGACTATAGGCTGGACTAAGGCCACCTGTCCAGAAATTGAGGATGAGAAGAATAAACTACTTTATAACTACCAAGAAGAGACCCTAGATCAACCCCTTTTGCACCGACACCGCCTGAACTGTATCCGCCACATCATGGGTGCGGATGATCTGTGCGCCCTGTGCAGTGGCGGCAAGGGTGAGGGCCAGGCTACCACCCAGCCGTTCATCAGATGACGCCCCATAGCCCCCGTCATACCCACCTGAAGCGGCCAGTTTGGGGATTGAGGATTTGCGCGAAAAGCCAAATAGTACTGGCACATCCAATCCGTGAAACAAGCTGGTCCAGCTAATCATTTCTGCATTATGGGCAGGTGTTTTGCCAAAGCCAAAGCCTGGGTCAACCGCGATATGGGATCGGGGCAGACCAGCAGCAACCAGTCGATCAACATGGCGCGCCAGCACGTCAAACACCTCTATTGGAGCGAAGCCATATTTAGGGTCATCCTGCATCGTTTGGGGGGTGCCTTGCATATGCATAGTGATCGCAAAACTGTTGGTTGGAGCTGAGAGGTAAGTCTGTCCCATTACCTCTGCCGCACCTTCATCAGTGAAGCCGGAAACATTGTTGATGATACACGCACCCGCAGCCAGGGCAGGGCCCATCACCGCGCTATGACGAGTATCAGCAGAGACCAGATGCCCGTCTTTGGCCAGTGCACTGATAACAGGAGTAATGCGGGCCAGCTCTTCCTCTGTTGAAATAGGTTCTGCCCCGGGGCGAGTGCTTTCCCCACCTACATCCAACAGGGTTGCCCCGTCTACAGCCATGCCACGGCCATGGGCAATCGCGTCCTCTGTATCAAAAAATCGGCCGCCATCTGAAAAACTGTCTGGCGTGACATTCACGATGCCCATCACCTGAACCCTGTCCATTGGCAGACCGGCAAACGCTTGACGCGGGCCGGTAATCGCAGCCAGCTGGCCTGCGGCTTCATCTTTTGTTATTTGCCGGGCCTCTGCGATACTGACACGTGCAGCCTTATACCCAGCTGACTTCTCACCAGTGACCAGATCGAGATGGGTAAACCCATAAGGCCCACCTGCCAGCGGCAATGCAGAATCGGCATCAAGAACAGCACGCAACGCGTTAAAAGGTGCAATCCCCACAGGACGAAGCCATAAACTCTGTGCAGCAGACCAGTTGCTAGCAAAAGAAGCGGGGCTGATAAAAACGAGCCCCGCCTGTTTGTTGTTAGAGGTATGCAGCTGCATCTGTGTTTGTCAGACAGGCTCGGATCCTGGTGTGTCAGGGTCAGGACGCGTGCGTGCCCGTCCGCCTGTCGGCAGACCAGAGCGCGTTTTTTTTGCCCGTGGGGCCGGCGTGTCATCATCTGTCTCATCTTTTCGAGACAATGTACCGCCTTCAACAATGATGCGGATTTCATCTCCATTCAAGGTTTCATATTCCAGAAGCCCCTGCGCTAGAAGTTCTAGCTCATCACCTTTATCTTTCAGAATTTTGGTGGCATCCTTGTAGGCTGTATCCACAATTCGGCGGACTTCAGAATCAATCACATCGGCTGTTTTTTCGGATACATTTTTTTGTTGGGTGACTGACCGGCCAAGGAAGACTTCCTGTTCATCACCACTATAAGCGAGAAAACCCAACTTGTCAGACATCCCCCATTCGGTCACCATACGTCGGGCGACATCTGTTGCCATACGTATATCTGATGACGCGCCTGTTGTCACTTTTTCCGCCCCAAAAATAAGCTCTTCAGCAATACGGCCACCACAGGCCACCCGCAGATCTGCCAGCAATTTATCTACCGCCATGGATATTCGATCACCTTCTGGCAAACGCATAACCATGCCAAGCGCCCGGCCACGCGGAATAATTGTAGCCTTGTGGATTGGATCAGAAGCTGGTGAATGCAATGCAACAACTGCGTGACCAGCTTCATGATAGGCAGTCAGCTTTTTCTCGTCGTCTGTCATCACCATTGAACGGCGCTCAGAGCCCATCATGACTTTATCCTTAGCTTCCTCAAATTCAGCCATGGATACAGTACGTCGGCCTTTACGAGCCGCAAGTAACGCTGCCTCGTTTACTAGATTTGCTAAATCGGCTCCTGAAAAACCTGGAGTGCCACGGGCAATAATACGAGCTTCAACATCATTGGCCAATGGGGTTTTGCGCATGTGCACTTTTAGAATTTTTTCGCGGCCCGTCACATCAGGGTTCGGTACCACAACCTGGCGGTCAAACCGGCCTGGTCTAAGCAACGCAGGATCGAGAACATCCGGGCGGTTTGTAGCGGCTATCAGTATCACGCCTTCGTTAGCCTCAAAACCATCCATTTCAACTAACATCTGGTTCAGGGTCTGTTCTCGCTCGTCATTCCCGCCGCCAAGGCCCGCTCCACGGTGACGTCCAACCGCGTCAATCTCATCAATAAAAATGATACAAGGAGCATTTTTCTTGCCTTGTTCAAACATATCGCGCACACGGCTAGCCCCTACACCCACAAACATTTCCACAAAATCAGAACCAGAAATGGTAAAGAAAGGAACATTTGCCTCACCAGCGATAGCACGGGCCAAAAGTGTTTTACCTGTGCCTGGCGGGCCAACAAGCAACACACCCTTTGGAATTTTTCCACCTAAACGCTGGAATTTCCCTGGATCTTTCAAAAACTCGACTACTTCTTCTAATTCTGTTTTTGCCTCATCGATACCAGCCACATCTTCAAAAGTCACACGACCATGGTGTTCAGTTAGCATTTTTGCGCGACTTTTGCCAAAGCCCATCGCACCACCGCGTCCTCCGCCCTGCATCTGACGCATGAAAAAAATCCATACCCCAATAAACAATAACATAGGAAACCAGGAAATTAGCACAGACAGGAATCCTGGCATATTACTTTCATCAGGCCGAGCATCAATTCGTACATCTGAGCCCTCCAGAGTGGCAACCACATCAGCCCCATCCGGCTTGTAGCTGACAACTGTTGAATTCTCGCGTGTGCGTCCCTTCAGATTGTTCCCTTCAATGAGCACATCGGTTATGCCGCCGCTTTTTGCCTGGGCGATGAAGTCAGTATAAGCGATCTTTGAAGAGCTCTGTGTCGTCCCAGAAGTCTGAAACATATTGAATAATGCCATAAGTGCGGCACCAATGATGAGCCATATTGCTATGTTACGTCCAAGGTTATTCACAAGATTTTGCCTCTATCTGTCATTAATGTCTGTTTTTATCACTGCACATGGCCCATCCAAAGGTAGACAACTTGCACAAAACGTTCTTATTGGTGAAGGGTCTTGTTGTGCAGGATTGAACGCAGAGTCCGGATAAAAAACACTTCTCTGTATGAAATGGGGGCAGTACCGTCTTCCGTCAAGACCATGCAACACAGGAATCATCGCCCCCATCCGCGCAGTCCAATCAGATAAAGACTGAAAGTTAGATGACTGGCTGCGCTTGGCCCATCCTGCAGGCCCCAATCGCCGGATAACACCATCTTTTGTTGTCCGGATCAGCCAGCGTTTATCAAAACAATAAATCCGCCCCGCCTGAACAGTCAGTTCCGGTTCAGGCATGCGACCAAATTCAGCCATAATTGTAATGCGTTCAGCATTACCCTGCACGAGACAATCTCCTGCTGTTGATCTGGTTCCATTTGCGAGCCTTATTCGTGTCTGGTCCAATCTATTATCGGATAAAGAATAGGGCTGGCCTCCGATGACTGACAAACAATGACGCAGGATTAAATTCTGTTTGGCTTCATTCAATTCTGAAAAAGTTACAAAGTTAATCTGCGCGCGTAAACGCAAGGTAAAAACGATATGTTTAGAACACCATTCGGCAAGAGCGTCCGCCAGCCGCTCAGAAAGTTGGGCAGACAAACTGGACAAATGAACCAATTGCTGCTGTAAACGCCTTTGATCTGGCTGTTGCAGCCAAGCACGGACCCGTGCCCGCTCGAAGGCCTGGTCTGTATTTGATGGGTCGGTAATATATTTAGCTTTATAAGCTTTACAAACGGCAATGAGGTCTAATTTGCGCAGACTCAAAAATGGCCGAACGAACAACACTCCCTGATAAATGCGGACAGCAGCGATTGCCGACAGGCCCATAACACCAGAGCCACGTGCAAGACGCATCGCCACTGTTTCAGCCTGGTCATCATAGTGATGGGCAAACAGCACAGCCGAAGCGGTCTGACGAGCATAGTCACATAACAGTTGCATGCGTTGCTCACGAGCCCAGGCTTGCTTACCAGATGATGGCGGAGGGGTAGTTATGCGCAAACAACAACTGCGAATACCTCGGCTTTTAAGTGTCTCAACTACTTGGCTTGCTTCTCCTGTTGCCTCAGAGCGCAAGCCATGATCAACCACAACAGCTTCAAAATTTATCTTTTTTTCAACACAGATTTCGGCGGCCACAAGCGCCAAGGCCAAACTATCCGGCCCGCCTGAGACTGCGACAAGTACGCCAGAATACCCCTCCATCCAAAGGTCTGACTGGCGCAAGTCATCAAGATGATTGGTCAGACTGATTTTAGCTGCGGCAACCGACACTGGCTGACAGTTCTGCTAGTCTGGAAACAAAACTTTCCGGCGGCTGATCAACAAACTGGAGGAGATTGTCATAAATAGCACAAGCCTGTTCCGGATTAGCAAACTTTGCTACAGATTCAGCAATCCACAGTGTGGTGTCAGCAATACGAGGATCGGAGGAATAGAGCGAGTTAAATTTTGAGAAAGTCGTCGCCGCTTTTTCATACTGGCCTTGAATAAACTGCACTCGTCCCTGCCAGAACAATGCATCTACGGCGCGTTCATGTTCAGGATGTAGCGCAGTAAATTCTACAAAGGCATTTTCAGCTGTCTGAAGGTCATTCTGCAGAGCACGAGCGAGAGCAAACCGATATTGCTCTTCCGGGCTGGTATCGGGAAGATATTCAGTCTCTGTTGGCGCGGGCCTTGCATCATCTGCTGTTTCAGCTTGTTCTGGCTCTTCATTTGTGCCGGCTGTTAATGTCTGCACAGGGGCTATTTCCTGTTTCAACTCGACACTCTCAGCACTCTCCACTTGTTCAGTCTCTTTCTCAGCAGACATCTGGGCATTAAGCTTGTCTTCTTCAATTTTCCAAACGGTCTCGCCCGTATCTGCATCCCGGCCCATACTGACTGCTGGCGGCTGTGATGCCGCTGTTACATCCTGCTGGGCAAGCTGTTCTGTCAAACCATCGCCAGAGAGTGACATCAGCGTCTGCATCCTCTTTTCTAGACGTAGGACGCGAAATTCCACATCTGAGGTTAGTTCTAATGTTCGGCTGATCCGCTGATTCAAAATTTCGATCGCATCTCCAAAACGAGTCATTTCAGACTGAAATTGTTTCACATCAACCGAGGTTTCAGATTGTTCAGCTAATGCGCTCGCTGCCAATTGTTCAAGTTGAACTCGAATATCACGGAATTCCACCTCAATGGTTCCTCGAATATCTTTCAAACTACTTTCAAGCGTATCCATGCGTAATTGCTGTCGGGCCACCAAGGCAGACAAATCAGATGAACCAGTTTGCGTTCGCCCTCCATCCTGGGCTAGCAATGGAAGACTCAAAAACCCAAAGATTAAAGTATTCGATAGCAGGACCAGAGTGACCCCTGAAATGGACGATTTTCTCATGGCTAATCTCTGAACATTTTAATGCTTATTACTCTAAAAGTTTTACGTATTTGTGTTAGATTAATGGCGCTAATGAGGCGTCAAAGTTTTTGTGAAAAAACACCTCAAAAAAAGGCTTTGTCCCGAAATATAGAACAAAGCCCTTAAAATTTGGTCATTATTTTAAAAAGGCCTTGCCCTAATTAAGCACAGTTTGTGCGCGCCGGTTCAGACGCCACGCTGCCTCGGTTGACCCAACACTTGCCGGACGTTCCTTGCCATATGAAATAATTCGAATACGAGCGGCATTAACACCTTTTGTGACAAGATAGTCGCGTGCAGATGATGCACGACGCTCACCCAAAGCCAAATTATATTCACGTGTTCCTCTTTCATCAGCATGACCGCCAATCGTGACACGTGTTTCTGGGCGTGCTTTCATAAATGCCGCCTGGCGATCCAAAACCCGCTGGGCATAGTCGGTAAGCTGCGCTGAATCAAAGTCAAAAAGAACTGTAGTTCCTACTTTTGCAAACTCGCTCTTAACACTTGCGGTTGCAGTTTCCCCTGAACTTGAAGAAGAGGCAGAAGAAGAAGAGCTTGATGAGCTAGATGCTGTCGTTGAGGCATTAGTGGATGAGCTTTGAGCTGAACTAGTTACGTCTCCAGTTGTTGTCGAAGCTGTCTCACAAGCCGCTAGAAATGCGGTTGCTGTCAACAAAGTAAATAAACGTTTTATCATTTTTCTGACCTCCAACTGGTCGATCCACCTGGTAGCGATGGCAATTTCAGTTTTTCACTTCCCAATAAAATTCACGCACCATCGGTCTGGAAACCGCCGAATAAAGTTCGGATGTGCGTTATGGCAATGTATCTAGACCTTACTCAAAACATATCATGCGGTTAAAATCAACCAAAAACTATTTAACAATCTCGCTTAGACGCAATTTTCATCCACAACTTGGGATTACTGTAATAATGGTGACCAGGCAGGGTCACTCGCAAAAGATGGAGTGACTACACGTTGCTCATTAAAGCCCGTAATATCCACCCGGTAAATATAAGTCTCACCACCAGTTCCATCTTCTGCCGTGGGATTCTGCTTGAAATACTTTAGCACTCGGCCGTTAGGAGCCCATGTCGGCGCTTCGACCAGAAAGCCCTTTGCCAGAAGCCGCTCACCTGACCCATCAACATTCATAACACCAATGTAGAACTCACCTTTATAAATCTTTGTGAAAGCGATTATATCTCCCCTTGGTGACCAGACTGGTGTGGCGTAACGACCCTCACCAAAGCTAATCCGCTCTACCTTTGTGCCATCTCTGCGCATGATGTAAAGCTGTTGGGTGCCTCCACGATCTGAATTAAAGACTATCAAGTTACCGTCCGGCGAATAAGATGGCGACGTATCAATAGACGCGGACTGAGTCAGTTGTGTTATGGTTTGTGTGCGCAGATCCATCTCAAAAATATCTGTCCGGCCGTCTTCAGCCAAACTCATGATAAGCTTATTGCCATCTGGTCCGAACCGCGGGGCAAAGGTCATGCCAGGAAAGCTGCCCAACCTTTCCGTTCGCCCAGAGGCTACATCAAGGAGATAAACATTAGGCTCGTCATTGAAATAATTAAGATAAGCTATTTCATGCGCTGTAGGCGAAAAACGCGGTGTTAACACAAGGTCAAGACCTGATGTCAGAAACCGATGATTATGCCCGTCCTGATCCATTATGGCTAATCGCTTGAGCCTGCGGGACGCTGGTCCTGACTCAGAAACATACACAATCTGGGTATCAAAGTAGGCAGTGTCACCTGTGAATTCTTCATACACAAAGTCTGCAATCTGGTGCGCAATCCGTCTAACACCAGCCTGTTCAGCTGACCCACCCCCCTCAGTAATGCGGCGTTGCGAGACCACATCCCACAAAGCAAACTCAACCTGCAGCAGCCCGTCACTATCAACAAAAGCTGAACCCACAACAAGACCCTTGGCCCCTAAAGGAGTCCAATTTGAAAAGTTCGGACGCAGAGACGGTGATGTTGGTGGAGCAATGAATGCAGCCGAATCAATTGCGGTGAAAAGGCCCGAACTTACCAAATCATCTGCTATCACCTGCGAAATCTGCCTGCCAACATTTGAGGGCGTACCATCAAGCCCAGTGAAATCAGCCACCGCGACCGGTATAGGGGCAATCTGCCCTTCGGTGATGTCCAGCCGCAATGTCTGCGAAAAGGCAGGGACAGCAAACAATCCACAAATTAGCATCCATGCCGATGACAAGCTGAACAGCCAACCTATTTTTTGCCTCAGCACATCAAATACCATCTCTGCCTCACCTTAAGATCACTCAGTTAATCAATTATTGTCGCACATTGTTAACATCACATAAATTTTGGATCAAAACCAAAGATGAATTCTTTCCAAAATTGGTATTTTTCCGGCGGCAAAGGCAAAGGCTGGCAATCTAGTACAGCCCGCCGAGCCGAATTTGCTGCTGCACGGTACAATACATCAGACCCATAGCGTTGCCGGTCCGCAATCTCTGCCTGTTTCACAGAACCGTCTTTTTCAAGCTTTACTCGAATGTCAACTTTTAGCTGTTCCGCCCCTTTCGCTCCGATAGGCGGCTGCCAACAACTAGAGATATGCGACCGCAACCGATCTAGCTCTGACAGCCCAAGCGGTGCAATCGATGAAGTCTGCGGAGCTCTGACGGCTTCGCCAATGGCATCAGTCAAAGATTGTGCAATCGAGGTTCTGTCCTGCTTTGCAATCGCCTTCTGTGTCTTCTGATCCTCTCTTGCCAGCTGAGCGTCTGCCAAATTCTGCAACACGCCATTCATCGCATCAGCTTTTTGTCTTTGCTGACTTTTATTAGCAAGCTTATTGAGCTGCTTTGCTAATTCTGATGCTTGTTTTTGCTTTGATGGCTTCGGCCGTTTCGGTCGTGACATGGGCGTTTTTATACTTACTGTTTTTGATTGATCAGCTATCTTGGATTTCGGCTTGGGTTTTGGAGCAGCAACAGGCTTAAGAATAGGCTTTGGCTTGGCCTCTGGTGTTTCAGGCAAAATTTCAGCAGTCTGAGATATTGGCTTTGGCGCGGGCGTGGCTGAAGCCACATTATCAGTTGCTAGTGATGGTGGAGTGGGCGGAGGCGGAGGCGGAGGTGGAGGCGGCGGTTTACGGCGTGTCGCTTCTTGTTCAGGTTCTGGACTGGCCTTTGCTTTACCTGACTGTGCAGTCAGATTGGTGTCCGGCGCAAGTTTAACAACATCTATAATTACCAATGGCTGAGCAGTTGGCGCCGGCTTCATCAGAAAAGGCCAGCCAATCATTGTTGCTGTCACCACACACAGATGAAACAGAATCGACAGCACAACTGGTTTTGCTGAATATTCTGATTCAACTCGCATTAGGCATCATCCTCTGGTAACTCAGCAACCAGCGCAACACGTTCAAATCCGGCTGATTGAATTCGACCCATCAACACAAGCACCTCACCATAAGCCACATTCTTATCGCCCCGCACAAATATACGGACCTCTTTGTTGGACTCGCCTATGGCAGAAAGGCGTGGGATCAATTTATCTGGTTCAATTTCGGTATCCTGAAGAAACAGGGCACCATCTTCCCGGATGGTGACCACCAACGGGGCTTGGTCAGCATTAACCTGACCTGCTTGCGTCTTTGGCAAATCGACAGGTACGCCGACTGTCAACAACGGGGCTGTAACCATAAAGACGATCAACAGGACCAGCATCACATCAACCATAGGCGTCACATTTATATCCCCCATGGGTCGATGACGTGAGCGGCTCCGGCTGCCTGCCTTCTGGATATTCACCCTTATGCCCATCACTATTGCCCTCCTTCGTCAAGCTGGCGACCGAGCAAGGTGGTAAATTCCTGCGCAAAAACATCGAGAGAAGTGCCAATTTTATCCATATCTCCGGAAAATTTATTATAGGCAGCCACAGCAGGTATTGCTGCCAGCAGCCCAAGTGCTGTAGCAAATAAGGCTTCTGCAATCCCCGGCGCCACCACCGCCAAACTTGTATTTTTGGATTCAGCAATTGAGGTAAAGGAATTCATGATTCCCCAGACCGTCCCAAAAAGCCCCACAAAGGGTGAAACAGAGCCAATGGAGGCCAGAAAATTCATGCCCCGTTCCAGCCGGTCCATTTCACGAGTGATGGTCAGCGACATATTTCGTTCAATACGGGCTAGCACAGATGACTTCAACTCGCCCCTTAAGCCAGAGGTCAGCCCTTTTACAGTTGCCCGCCGCCATTCCCTCATTGCTGAGACAAAAACCTTGGCTTGCGCGCTATCTGGCTCATCGCCTAGATTATTATATAAATCATCAAGTGACCCGCCTGACCAGAACAAATCATCAAACTCTTCTGCACCTCGTTTCTGCCTGCGGATACGTGTCATTTTGTCAAAAATGATGGCCCAGCACCAGACAGACGCTCCGATAAGCAGCAGCATCACCGCCTTTACAACCGGATCAGCCATCATAAACAAGCCAAACACAGACATATCAAGAGCCTGTGCTGAAGCAGTTGCCAGATTTAGTTCACTTGCCATTATCTTTTCTCTCTCTTCACTTTATTTTTCTTTAACTATGAACCCTCAGCTCACATTGGGTTCAGCCAGTCGAACGACATGCTGATAAGACATATGATTAACTTTATGATTAGTTCAATTCAGGCACGGTTTTTAAGGTATCACCACTTTTTGCAGTTGGCAGGGGTAATTATCTACTACTTGGGCTGGAAAGATCGCAAAACCATTTGCAGCGGTTCTGGAAATTTACGTGGCCCTAATTCTATATCGACCCAAGCAGCTTTAACCATAACTCTGGCAAAAATATGGCCTCTGTCAAAAGAATTGATGTTTTGTTGTAATAAGGCTGATGCCCCGCCTAGCTGCAGACAGCAAGTCTCAACAATCAGCCGGTTATGGAGTTTTGCAGGGCTGAGATAATCTGTTTCGATATGTGTTATCACAAATCCCTGATTTTCTTGTGCCAGCCAGTACTGCACATCAAATTTTGACGTCCGTAACAAGGCTGAACGAGCCCGTTCAGCAAAATTCAGGTAAGTGGAATGATAGACAATGCCGCCCGCATCAATATCCTCATACTGCACTACCAGTCCATATAGATGTTTGCTGTGTTTGGGATCAGTTTTATCAATTACACCATCAAGGCCGTGGGCTGCCTCTTCGGCAAGCCTGTTATCGTTCAAATTTGTTTTAAAGTCATACACGTCTGTTCAGCTTCTCATCTTTGGTTAAAAGGGGGCATCTTCATTGCTGCCTAAGTCCCGGGAAAGCAGGTCAAGCTGGCGTTCAGCCTGTGCGGGCGGCGTCAGACCTAAATAGGCCCACCCAGACAAAGAAAGACATCGCCCGCGAGGTGTGCGCATCAAAAGACCTGACTGCATAAGATAAGGCTCGATCACCTCTTCCAGCATATCGCGTTGTTCTGCCAGAACAGCTGCTAAAGTTTCCACACCAACAGGCCCGCCGCCAAATGAGTCTGCCAGACTGGACAGATAACGCCTGTCCATCCCGTCAAGCCCTGTCTTATCAACACCCAACTGGGTGAGCGCTTTATCTGCAATCGTCGCAGTAACCAGCTCGGCTCCTTCGACAAGGGCAATATCACGCACCCGCCGCAATAAACGTCCAGCAACACGAGGTGTTCCGCGGGATCGTTTGGCCACTTCTTCTGCGCCGTCTTCTACCAGCTTCATTTCAAGCTTATCCGCCTGCCGATGCAAAATTTGAACCAGCTCACCTGTGGTGTAGAACTGCATCCTCATGTTAATGCCAAACCGGTCTCGCAAAGGGGTTGTTAGCAGCCCTGCCCTTGTCGTCGCACCAACAAGAGTAAATCGCGGCAGATCAATCCGCACAGAACGTGCAGACGGTCCCTCACCAATGATCAAATCCAGCTGAAAATCTTCCATTGCTGGATATAAAACCTCTTCAACAGCTGGATTCAACCTATGAATTTCATCAATAAACAACACATCACGGGGCTGCAAATTGCTCAGCAATGCCGCTAGATCACCGGCCCGTGCAATTACCGGCCCGGATGTAGCCCTGAACCCGACGCCGAGCTCTGCTGATATAATCTGCGCCATCGTGGTCTTGCCAAGGCCTGGCGGGCCATGCAGAAGCGTGTGGTCCATTGGCTCTTCGCGCAGGCGCGCAGCTCCAATAAAAGTTTCCAGATTTGCGCGTCCCTGCCCCTGCCCGACAAACTCAACCAGTCGGCGCGGCCGCAAAGCTGGATCCGAATTTTGGACGGCATCAGAAGCCGGGATCGCATCTGGTGTCACCAACCTGTCTTGGTCTGAAGGGTCTTGCCTGTTCCGTTGGTCATCAGCCATGATTTCAGCTCCTGCCTGCCCCCAGCTGTTTCAGTGCCAACGCAATAAGAGCAGACACATTTCCAGCCTCTTCACTTTGTTTCGTCTGACTAACCGCTGCAAAAGCTTCAGTTCGCGAATAGCCAAGGTTGACAAGTGCCGACAACGCATCCTGAGCCATTTGCTGTCCAGTATCAGCCGCAGCCCCCTCAAGCCCGCCTGCGGAAGCCGGACTAAAAGGCGCTGGGCCTGCGGTTAGTGATGTAGGAAGCTTCTGCGCAAGCTCATTAATAATTCGCTGCGCCAGTTTTGGGCCAATCCCGTCAGCCCGACTGACCACCGCCTTATCACTTGCCAGGATCGCCTGTGATAACTCGTCTGCAGTCAATGTGGTCAGAATGGACAAGGCGGCCTTAGCGCCAACCCCCTGCACAGTTTGTAACATCCGGAACGCAGCCTGCTCTGCTGTGTCCTTAAAACCGTAAAGGGTTAGTGAATCCTCTCTGACCAAAAGTTCGGTTACCAGCGTGACCATATCGCCGGGCTGGCCGATTTGCGCCAGAGTCCGGCCAGTCACATGAACAAGATATCCCACTCCCTGCACATCCAGTATAAGATTAGTCAAATCAGCCGAAACCAGACGGCCAGAAAGCTGGGCAATCATCTTTGGCCTGTCCTGTATGATGCTGATGGGCAGCTGCGCATGTTTTCCCTCTCCACCAGTTCTGCTGATTAATTATTCCACGTCCCTTTGTGACGCGCAATCATCTTAGGCTGGACATTTTAGGTCCTTTGTCGATCTTTTCGAAGGGCAGCCTCAATTGCTGCAGACAGGCTGTCTTGCATCTGCGCTGCTTCTGTTTTTGGAGACGCTGCCCCCTGGTACCACGCTATCGCCAACGCCAACGCATCCGCTGCGTCCGATGGGGGGGGCGGAATGCCCAAAAGTCGTGAGACCATATTGGCAACCTGCTTTTTATCTGCAGCACCAGTGCCCGTGACTGCCTGTTTCACTTTGCGTGCAGAAATTTCAGATAATGCCAATCGTGCCTTTCCACAGGCCAGTATGGCGACGCCACGCGCCAGCCCCAGACGCAAAGCGGAACGAGGGTTATCCTTTACAAAGATTTCCTCAACAATGGCTGTTTCGGGTTGATGGTTTGCAATCACATTCTCCAGCCCCTCAAAAATCAAGATCAGCCTTTCAGGATCACTCATCCGTGTGTTGGTCCGGATGATCCCGTGACTAACGCCTTTCAACTGCGAGCCGTCTGAGGCAATCACACCCCATCCTGTTGCCTGAAGTCCCGGATCAATGCCAATGATCCGCACCGTTCTTAACCGTCCAGCTTTGTAAAAATTTCATCAGAAATTTGAAAATTGAACGACAGCGACTGCACATCATCATTATCTTCAAGCGTATCAATGAATTTCAATAGAGTACGAGCCTGGTCTTCGTTGACATCTAACGTATTCTGGGCAACCCAGGTCAGCTGTGCCTCCTCCGGAGCCCCAAAGATCTCTTCCAGCTTTTCACGTGCTGCATTAAAATCTTCAGGGGCAGTTGTTACAAGATGAGTGTCATCATCTGTTTCCACATCCTGCGCCCTGGCCTCTAGCGCAGCTTCAAACATGGAATCTGCGTTTGTGACCTCAACCGGATAGATAATCTGCCCAACCTTATCAAACATGAAACTGACTGACCCAGTTTCGCCCAAAGAGCCGCCAAACTTACTGAACGCAGCTCGGACTTCTGAAGCCGTGCGATTCCGGTTATCCGTCAAGGCCTCAACAATAAAGGCTGTGCCGCCCGCACCGTAGCCTTCATAACGGATTTCTTCATATTGCTCACCCTCACCGCCCTCAGCCCGCTTTAAGACACGCTCAATATTATCTTTTGGCATATTGGCCGCCCGGCAACCAGCTAGCGCGGTACGCAGACGCGGATTGCTGGCTGGCTCTGTGCCGCCGCGCGCGGCAACCGCCAGTTCCTTTATGAGGCGGGTAAAAATTTTTGCCCTCTTTTTGTCCTGCGCCCCTTTGCGATGTTGGATATTTTTGAATTTGGAATGTCCCGCCATAATGCCTCGCTCTATCAGTATCCCTTCTGCAGACGTTCTCTCACCGCCGGTATATCAGACAGCTGATGTGTTTTCTAGTGCACCGCCCCGCCGAAACGAACGGGCTTGCTTGGCCAGTCCAGTTGCAAGTTCAACATCAACCAACACACCACACAGGCTGGGTGCTCCACTGGCAACAGACAGACGTCCGCCGGACCCGCCTGTGAACCGGCTTGTGGCTGCCTGCTTATCCATACCAATCACAGAGTTGTAATCCCCACACATGCCGGCATCTGTCTGATAAGCTGTTCCTCCATCCAAAACCCTGCAATCTGCTGTTGGTATATGGGTGTGCGTGCCAACTACCAGTGACGCATGCCCGTCAAAATAAAACCCCATCGCCATTTTCTCAGATGTGGCCTCACCATGAAAATCCACCACCATGGCGTCAACATCTCGACCCAGAGTCATAGATGCCTTAATCTTGTCAGCTGCTGCGAACGCATTTGCATTTTCTGACATAAACAGATTCGCCATCAAATTCACCACACCCAGCCTTACGCCCTGATCATTCTGAACAATCACATGGCCTTTTCCGGGCAGCCCGTCAGCCATATTATCTGGCCGCAACAATTTGTCCTGACTAGCCAGATAAAGACTGATTTCAGCTTTATCAAAGACATGATTACCTGTTGTCAGCACATCGATGCCGCAGGCAAATAAATCCTCACATATCGCTGGTGTGACACCATATCCACCTGCTGCATTCTCGCAATTCACAATCACGAAAGCGCAACCCAATTCAGCGCGCAAATCCGGCATCTGCTCAATCACAGCCTGACGAGCCGTACGGCCAACAATATCCCCTAGAAATAAGATTCGCATAAATCTGTGCCCATTTCCATTTCATTTCTGTCTGACCAGCCAACCTTCAGGCGTTAATACATTCTCTAGTTGCTCATCATAAGGCCCTATAACCAACCTGTCTATCTGCTGGCCTGCATAAGCCAGCCCCACCGCCGATACCTTATGACCTTGTTTGCGCAGGTCAGCTAATGTGCGATCATAGTATCCACCGCCATAGCCCAGGCGATGACATCTGTTGTCAAAAGCCAGTAACGGCACGCAGATCATATCTGGTAACAGTTGTTGAGCATCTGGGAAGGGCTGTTTAATGCCAAAGCGGCCAGTGTCCAGAGCTGTGCCAAATGTCCAGTGGTGAAAGGATAACGGCGTTCCAGCAAGTCCTGTAATCGGAAGACATAAGTGAACTCCCTTATCCTGAAGCGCAGATAAAAGCGGCAGAATATCAATTTCGCTTCGCACCGGCCAGTATCCAGCTACGATTGTGGGGCAAAACTGATCAATCAGGCTAGCTGCAAAACGCGCAAGCCCCGTGCCCATGCACGACAGAGAGGCATCATATTCTGCTGCCAATTGCGCACGTCGAGTAACAGCCTGTTTGCGCAAGCTGACTTTCTGCTCTTCAACTGTAGGTGTGAGGTTCATTTGAGGCAAGGCAGATGTTAAACAACGGTGGCTTCCATCAATGGGCAGGCTACAAACATATTAAAGCTGGCGCAATGACAGAGCAACACGCTTAAGATTACTGTGACAGCCAGAACAACCGTTGGATGTTTTCATCCTCTGTGACCTGTAAAACAGGTGGGCACCACGATAGCCAGACCTCGATCGGGCCAGAGGCGGTCCCCTACAGAAGATTATGGTCCCAGGGATTGAAATGCCGCGCGCGAAGCCCAGCCGCCACCTCTCTCACATAGGTCATTTAAGGCAGTTTAGCAAGTTCAGCGTTCAACTGACTAACGCGGCCAGCCATAGCCTCTATGCGGCTCGCCAGCTGATCAAGCTCGTCAGAAGACAAGCTGGCAGAGGCGACTGTGGCATCTGGTCCGTCTTCGCGGGCAAATGTCTCTGACTTTCGGTCAGCAATAATCAGGGCAGCCATGGCCAGAAGTCGCGCTTCGCCAATTTGGCCAACTGTTCCGGTCAACTCATTTAAAACCGCTTCAACATCACGTCCTAGTGCCTCGATATGCGCTTCCTGTCCAGCGTCACATCCCATTTGATATGGCTGTCCGTTCAGCCGGACCGTCACGATGGATTGGCTCATTAGTGAATCTCCTGCTAATTTGTGACGTCTGTGCCGTTACCTGAACGAGCAAGGGCAATTAGCTCGACTGCACCGCTGACTAGTTCCTGCAGGGCGGCAAGCTCTTTGCGGATCTGGCTGGCAGGTATCATATTCCCGTCCGCTACAGACGGACTTTTCGGTCCAGGGGAAGAGGTATCCGACAAAGACTGATTGACGGCATAAACGGTTTGATCCAGCGCCGACAGGGCCTTCTCCAATTCACTTATAGCCGCAGATAAACGTGATGCGGATGGTGATGATGCGGTCATAATCTGCAAGCCCAAATAATGAAAAGATATCGCAAACAATGGTTCTGTTTTCGAGACATGTATCATGTAACAGCCAAACAACTGCGCACCGTGTCAACAACCAATGTTAAGGTGATTCAGTTTTGGCCTGAAACAGCAAGAATCAGTGTGGAATCAATTTCGGAAAAAAACAACCCTGCCTGGCTCTAATAGGCTGCTATTTGAACAGAGCATGCAGCAGAACTATGCAGGCAAGACCAAACCAGCCAATGGCTGAACCGCGCCGGACAGCAGTTTCAGCCGTATCGCAGCATCCAATCATTTTATTATTTAGCAGATTACCTAGCTTGGGCAGATTGACGAATCAGACATATTTATGCACATTGCGCCCCATGACAGGTGATGACATAAAAGCCGCCACAACAAACTGCCTTAATTGACCTTGTCATAATTTACAGGGCAACAACACATAAGGATAAAAGAAATGTCAGTCTTGCCAAAAAACTCGAGGGCACAGAAGATGGCGGATTGTATTCGGGTTCTAGCAATGGACGCGGTTCAGGCCGCCAATTCAGGACATCCAGGAATGCCAATGGGCTTTGCAGAGGCAGCAACTGTTTTATTTGCAAAGCATCTGAAATTTGACCCCACGGATCCAAACTGGCCAGACCGAGACAGATTTGTGCTTTCTGCCGGGCATGGCTCCATGCTGCTTTATGCGCTTCTTTATTTAACTGGCTATAATGATATATCCATCGATGCCATTAGGAATTTCCGGCAACTAGGCAGCCCAACAGCCGGGCATCCTGAATTTGGTCACGCTGCCGGAATTGAAACCACCACCGGCCCCCTGGGACAGGGCGTCGCCAATGCTGTTGGCATGGCAATTGCTGAACGCCATATGGCAGCAAAATACGGGCCAGAACTCGTTAACCATTATACTTATGTAATCGCTGGAGATGGCTGCCTTATGGAAGGGATCAGCCATGAGGCCATTTCATTGGCTGGTCATCTGAAGCTGAATAAACTGATTGTGCTGTTTGACGATAACGGCATCTCTATTGACGGCAGCACGGATATCACAACCTCAGACGACATCACCAGCAGGTTTAAGGCCAGCCAGTGGCATGTACTATCTTGTGACGGCCATGATATGGCTGCTGTTGATGCGGCCTTAGTCCAAGCCAAATCTGTTATGGACAAGCCCGTCTTGATCCGATGCAAAACCACAATTGGCAAAGGGTCTGACAAAGTTGGAGGCACGGCCAAGGCACATGGCGCTCCTCTTGGCCCGGAAGAAATTGAAGCTGTCCGCGATACCATAGGCTGGTCTGACCCTTCTTTTAAAATCCCTGAAGATATTCTGGCAGACTGGCGAAACGTGGGCAGTCGCAGTCATGCTGAACAAAAAGCTTGGCAGGCCCGGCTAAGTGCTGCCGATCAGAAGAACCAGTTTGAAGCGGCTATATCAGGCGATGTGAAACAGGCTGCCGCAAGTGCCATCGCAGACATGAAAGATCAGCTGCGCGAACACCCGCAGAAAGTTGCAACCCGTGTGGCCAGCCAGAAAACGATTGAAACCTTATTTGAACATATTCCGTCTTTATTTGGCGGGTCTGCTGACCTGACCGGTTCAAATAATACAAAGGTTGGAGGACATGAAATTTTTTCAGCTTCTCATCCGTCTGGTACTTATGTGCATTATGGAGTGCGTGAACATGGCATGGCCGCGGCTATGAACGGCATTGCCCTTCATGGCGGATTGATCCCCTTTGGTGGGACCTTCCTTGTCTTCAGCGATTACTGCCGTCCCTCTATCCGTCTGTCTGCCCTTATGGGCCAGCGAGTTATTTATGTGATGACTCATGACAGTATTGGTCTAGGCGAAGACGGGCCGACACATCAGCCAGTTGAACATCTTGCTGCCCTGCGTGCAATTCCGAATCTGCAAGTCTTCCGCCCTGCTGACATTGTAGAAACAGCAGAAGCCTGGCAACTAGCTCTAGAAGCAATAGACACGCCTTCTGTTCTTGCGCTTAGCCGCCAAGGCTTACCGCAACTGCGTTTGAATGCTGATGACAAACCAGGTGAACATCAGCACGAAGATAGCAGGGAAAATAAATCGGCACGTGGCGGTTATATCCTCAAAGAAGGCTCTGCTAACCCGCAGGTTACCCTGCTTGCCACCGGCTCTGAGGTCAGCCTAGCAGATGAGGCGCGAACCATGCTGGAAGCAGAAGGCATCACCACAAGACTGGTGTCTATACCTTGCCTCGAGCTGCTACTTGCCCAAGATGAGGATTACAAAGCAGAACTACTTGGACCGTCTGCTTCAGTAGTGGTTGTTGAGGCTGGCCTTGAAATGGGCTGGGCTGCACTGACACATGGCCAAGCCAGCTTTGTCGGCATGACAGGGTTTGGGGCATCTGCGCCAGCTGGCGAACTGTTTGCCCATTTTAAAATTACAAAAGAGGCAGTAGTTGCTGCAGCTAAAGCGAATCTGGTCTGACTTCTGGACAGCTCAAACCTGCCCAGAGTAACCTAACAAAGAAAGCAGATCTACAACGATGACAACACGTATCGCTATCAATGGCTTTGGCCGTATTGGACGTCTGGTTCTACGATCCCTGATAGAGGCGGATAGAAATGATGTGGAAGTTGTCTCTATTAACTCGCCTGGTGCAACTGCGGTCATGGCTCATCTGCTTGAATTTGACTCAACACACGGTCATTTCGAACATCCAATCACATTTGGGGATGACTGGATGGATGTGGGAAAAGGTAAATTGACAATTACCCATGAACGGGATCCATCTGTTCTGCCTCATGGCGCAATGGATGTTGATATTGTTCTGGAATGCTCAGGTAGATTTAACAGCCGAGATAAGGCTTCTAGTCATCTTTCCGCCGGGGCAAAAAAGGTGCTTGTCTCAGCCCCCGCCTCTGCTGCTGATTTTACTGTGGTTTACGGGGTCAATCATGACAAACTGAGAAATGAGCATCTGGTGGTCTCAAACGCATCCTGCACAACAAATTGTCTTGCCCCAATGGCCAAAGTCATGCACACCACATTCGGCATGATCTCCGGCAATATGACCACCATTCATGCTTATACAGGGGATCAGAATATTCTAGACAACTCGCATAAAGATTTACGCCGCGCTCGTTCTGGCGGACGCTCTATCGTACCCACAACAACGGGCGCTGCACGGGCAGTCGGTCTTGTGTTGCCTGAACTGGATGGCCGTCTTGATGGCTCTGCTGTGCGTGTGCCCACAGATAATGTATCCGTTGTTGATCTGCGTTTTTATGCCAAGACAGCCTGTGATATCACCTCTGTTAATGCCGCACTCAGAGCAGCCTCTGCTGGCCCAATGAAAGGAATTCTAGATGTGAATGAACTGCCGCTGGTGTCTATTGATTTTAATCATAACAGCCATTCATGCGTGGCTGATCTGACCCAGACACAAGTTCAGGATGAACGGTTTGTGAGGATTATGGGCTGGTATGATAATGAATGGGGCTTTGCCAACCGTATGCTGGACACAGCTGTTTACATGAATCAGCTGGCAAAGGGCTGAACGACAAAGGTATGATAGTAACGCTTGCCAGCCTATCAGCTTCAGTGCTAGAACACGCCATCATTTGGGTTTCGCATAACCGATTTGATAAGCAATTATTCTGCGGGCAAAGATTGAGAAGAAGATGAAAATCAACGGAAACGCTATACGCCCTGGCAATGTAATTGAACATAAAGCCCGCCTGTGGGTAGCTGTAAAGACAAGTCACGTAAAGCCAGGCAAAGGCGGCGCGTTTGCGCAGGTAGAACTCCGTGACATTCGTGATGGGACAAAACTGAATGAACGGTTTCGGGCAACCGAATCTGTTGAACGTGTGATATTGGATGAAGTCAGCTGCACTTATCTATATGCTGAAAACACAAACCACATCTTAATGCATGGAGAAACTTTTGAACAGTTCTCCATTTCAGAGGATATGATTGGCGAGCAGGCGACCTTTCTGCAGGATGGCATGAGCGTGACTTTGATGAGCCATGAAGGCGCGCCAATTTCGGTGACTCTTCCTGAACAGGTGGTCGTCACTGTTGTAGAGGCTGATGCTGTGGTCAAAGGCCAAACAGCCTCGTCATCTTACAAGCCTGCTACAGTTGATAATGGCCAGCGGGTGATGGTCCCGCCGCACATTGAAACAGGAACGCGTATCGTAGTGAAAACCGAAGATGCCACTTATGTTGAACGGGCAAAGGACTAGACGCGTTCATGGCTGGTCGTTCAGCACTCATCAATGTGATGCACAAGGCCTCAATGGCTGCATCGAAGCTTATGATGCGGGACTTTGGTGAAGTTGAAAACCTGCAGGTGACCCGCAAAGGATCAGCTGATTTTGTAAGTCAGGCAGATATTTCCGCTGAACGCACTATTCAGTCCGAGCTGGCAAAGGCTCGACCAGACTGGGGCTTTATCATGGAAGAAGCTGGACAGATTGATGCCGCGGATAAAGATGCACCCTGCTGGATCATTGACCCGATTGACGGCACCACAAATTTCCTGCATGGGATTCCCCATTTTGCGATCTCTATTGCGGTTAGGGACAAAGGTAAAATCACAGCAGGGACTGTTTTTGACCCGGCGCGCAATGAATTCTATTTTGCTGAAACAGGCACAGGCGCCTATTTGAATGGGCGGCGTATCCGTGTATCCGGCCGGCGCAAAATGACTGACTGTCTGTTTTCAACCGGCATCCCCTTTCTGGGGAGAGGCACAGCTGAGACAGATACACTGTTTCTAGCTGAGATGAAAGAAATTATGCAGGCCTCTTCAGGCGTGCGCCGTTTTGGGGCTGCTGCTCTTGATCTCGCCTTTGTGGCCGCTGGCCGTTATGACGGATTTTGGGAACGCGGCTTAAGCTTGTGGGATATTGCGGCTGGCTATTTGTTGGTCAAAGAAGCCGGCGGCTTTATTTCTGACTTTTCTGCTCGCGATAACTGCCTTGTTTCAGGTGATGTTGTTGCCGCAAATAGCGCCATGCACATCCCGCTCTTGAAAAAACTACGCCAGGCAAAAGAAAGCTTAGGCTAGCTAGTTTAAAATTCTGCCCAGCAAGACCTGTTTTTGGGCCTCACCTCGCCTCCGTTCATAGTCTTGCCATTATTGGATGTCAGGATTAATATCTGAGTGAGGGTCACCATCCCAGCGATGCAGTAATAGATTATAAAAGGCCAGAAGAATACAGACGGGACACAAATGAAAGCGCGTATGACAGATCCTCGCAGCTATATGCTGCGCATGGTGATTATCCTGGCGGTGACCCTAGTTATCATCGGCCTATTATTCAATCAGCTGGCATCAGCCTTTTCTGGCAATCTAGCCCTTAACAGCGTGATCGTTGCCACCGCCCTGATTGGCGTTGCCTTTATTTTCAGACAGACCTGGCGATTGGTTCCAGAAGCCAAATGGCTCAGTGATATTCAAAAAACAAATACTATCAGCCAGTCTGCCCCCCGACCAGTTCTGCTGGCTACCGTTCATGTGATGCTGTCAGATGCAAGTGAGGACGGTCAGCTTTCCGCTTTATCTCTGCGTTCAGTCCTTGACGGGGTTGCGGCGCGGCTGGATGAGGCGCGTGAAATATCACGCTATTTTATAGGCCTTCTTGTATTTTTAGGCCTGTTGGGCACATTCTGGGGGTTGCTGCAGACGATCGGGTCTGTTGGCCGCGTTGTGGGCGGCCTTGACCTAAGCAGCACTGATTTTGACGCTTTGATGAGCCAGCTGCGCAACGGGCTGGATGCCCCGCTGGCTGGAATGGCCACAGCCTTTTCCTCTTCACTGTTTGGTCTGGGCGGCAGTCTGGTCATAGGCTTTCTTGACCTGCAGCTTGGCCAAGCGATGGGCCGGTTTTTCAATGAGGTCGAAGACTGGCTATCAGCGTTTGCAAAATTCAGTGATCAAACCGCCAGTCGTTCTGATGGTGGGCAGCAAGCCCTAGCGCAGGGATTAAGTGAAGAAGGCGCGCGAGCGATGATCACGCTGGCTAGTGCAATAGACGCAGCACAGCGTGACCGAACCGAACAAACACGCCAAATTACCAGTCTAAACACAACACTTGCTGTTCTTTCCGAACAGATGGCAGATGATAGGCGTTTGCGTGAACAGTTGGCACAGCTGAATATCCAGATTCAGCAACTCACTTCTTCTCTGGATGAAAAAGCACGGTTGCAGCAAGAAACAGTCAGTACTGAATTACGGGCCTTATCAACAGCTATTGTAAAGCTAGCTGGCAAGAAATGACGTGACGCCCGGAGAAATTTAGTAAAGACAAATCTGGCACAACAGTTGAAGCTGAACCATAGGAGAAGATAAAAATGGCTCTTTCGCGTTTAGGCAACCGCACCCGCACAGGTGATTTCACCTGGCCCGGGTTCGTGGACGCGCTAGCCAGCCTGTTGATGGTTTTTGTCTTTGTTCTGATGGTCTTTGTTCTGATTCAGGCGAACTTGGCATACCGATTATCCGGACAAGATGAAAGTCTTATTATCCTTCGCGAAGAGCTTGCGATGCTGGGTGATCTACTGTCACTTGAACGTGAGGCGGGCGCAGTTTTGTCTGCGGATCTCGCCAGAACTCAGGCTCAACTGGAAATGGCTGAAAACCAGAACAGTCTGCTGACCGCCCAGCTGAGCAGCCTGACCGCCCAGCTGAAAGATGAAAAAATAAACACTACCACCCTTGAAAATACCTTGGCGACTGAACGGCTCCGCTTCACAACAGAGCTGACAACCTTATCCGCACAAAGAGCAGAGCAGGCGCGTGAACTTGAACAGATGTCAAAGTCTCTGGACGAAAAGACACAATCCCTGAAGCAGGCTGCGACCAATTTGTCAGCAGAACAGAAACAGTCTGAACAAGCTCGCCTTGAAATTGACAGATTGACAGCGGCGATGCAGTCATTGCGGTCTGAGCTCACGAGGCTGCGCACTCTGCTGTCAGAAAAGCAGGAACAGAGCAAAAAAGATAAAATTGCTATCGCCAATCTGGGTAAAGAGCTCAATGCAGCACTTGCCAATAAGGTTCAGGAGCTGCAGCAATTCAGGTCAGAGTTTTTTGGCCGTCTGCGCACAATTCTGGAAGGGCGGAGCGATGTTAAAGTTGTGGGTGACCGCTTTGTCTTCCAGTCAGAGGTCTTGTTTGCACCAGGACAAGCCAGCATCAACCCTGAAGGCCAGGCTCAGCTTGGCCAGATCGCTGATGCTATCATGCAGATTATTGCTGACATTCCGTCTGATATTCCTTGGATTCTCCAGGTTGAGGGCCATACAGACGATATTCCTGTATCCGGGGTCTATAAAGACAATTGGGATTTATCTACAGAACGGGCATTATCTGTTGTCCGCTTTATGGTTGACTGGGGTATCCCATCAGAGCGACTGGCTGCAACCGGCTATGGTGAATTCCAGCCAATCACCTCTGGTAAAACTGATGTTGACCGCCAAAAAAACCGCCGCATAGAACTGAAATTAACACAAACCGTGCGCATGCAGTAAGAAGAGTACGGCGTTGCCTTGGCAAAGGCGATAGGCCAGGGCTGCTGTTCTGTCGTCGACAAAAAGAATCAATGCTATCATTCTTTGAAGATGATCCAAAATAGACGGGCACATTAAATACAGTTTAGCGCAGTTTGCACCGTCAGCGTCGATGTGTTTTTTCTGACTACCTATCATCTGGTCAAGCAGCAACAAAAACTGACCATCGACAGCATCTAGCCGGCAGAACTCCACCAAACAAGCACAATTATTGTCTGCTAGCGTTTAAACTGAAAAATAAACAGGCGGACCATCAGCCAAGCTGACGCGCGGCAAGCTCACGATACAAATCAGAATTGACCATCAAATACTCATGACGGCCAATGTCTACAATGCGGCCTTCAGCCATAACAATAATCTTATCCGCATCAATCACTGTGGACAGACGATGGGCAATCACCAGGCTGGTCCGCCCCACAGTCAATTCCTGAAAAGCTCTCTGGATAGCTGCCTCAGATACAGAATCAAGAGCTGATGTTGCCTCATCCAGTAATAACAGGGCCGGGTTAGATAAAATCGCCCGGGCAATGGCGATGCGTTGGCGTTGCCCACCTGACAAGCGCACACCCTTTTCACCGACCAGCGCATCATAGCCGCCATCAAGGCGTTGTATGAAATCGTGAGCGGCAGCCTGTCTGGCTGCTGCCTTAATCTCTTCGCGACTGGCATCTGGGCGGCCAAAAGCAATATTTTCAGCGATGGTTACAGAGAACAGCGCTGGCTCCTGTGGCACCAACCCAATAAAGCTGCGCAACTCGGCCAGCCCAACCTGACTGGTATCTACGCCATTAAAAGCAATCTGACCAGTCTGTAGGGGATAGAACCGCAGCAGCAGCTGAAACAAGGTTGTTTTACCCGAACCGCTGGGACCAACAATCGCCACTTTCTGGCCAGGCTCAGCTGTAAAACTGATATTTCGCAAAACCGGCACATCTGGCCGTCCTGGATAAGTGAAACCAGCATCAGTAAAGGCAACTGTTATCCCTTTATCTGAGGGCTCTAAAGACAAATGTTTCAGGGCCTCATCAGGTTGCGGGGCAACCGCCAGCAGCGTGGCAATTCTGTCTGCTGCACCAGCTGCCCGCTGCAATTCACCGCCCAGCTCTGACAAATTGCCTGTTGAGGAGGCAACCAGAAAGGCATAGAAAATGAAAGAGGATAAGTCGCCCGCCGATATCGTCCCAGCAAGCAGATCACGCCCACCTATCCACAGAATAATCGCAACACCTGCAATCACCATGAAAATGACAAAACCAGATAAAGCCGCACGCAGACGCACCCGCGACAGAGCCGCAAGGAGAGCCTGTTTCAACCGCTTGTCAAACTTGTCCATCACCTGTTCGTTCTGCGCAAATGACATCACCGTATGAATGCCTGTTAGGCTCTCTTCAGCCTCTGCAGAGAGCTCTCCCAACGCATTCTGGGCAGCCAGCGATGCCACCCGCAACCGTTTGGCTAAAACCACGAGTGGAATCACCACAACAGGCACAACAGCCGCTACGACCACAGACATCTTCGCAGAGGAAAGCACAACCAGAACAAGCCCGCCAATCAACAAAATCACATTCCGTACAGCCATAGATACGGTTGATGCCAGTACAGTCTGCACAACAGCTGTGTCCGCATTCAGACGGGCCAGCACATCACCTGTCTTGGCGGTTTCAAACCAGTGAATAGGCAGCGTCAATACATGCGAAAACAAGGCTCGGCGCACAGATGCCATGATCTGTTCGGCAACATAATTGAGAATGGACATTCGCAGATAGCTGCCCATACCAATGACAAAGCCAAGACCAAGAGTGATAAGAACAGCTCTGTCCAGCAGCGCCGGTTCGCCTGCTCCAAGGCCTTGGTCCACCAGGTAGGCTAGTCCGCGCCCAAGAGATAGTAATACGAGAGCCACTATGACTAGGACTGTTGTTGCCGCGGCCACTTGCACACGCCAAGGCCGGATGTAGGGCCAGAATACAGCTAGCACAGACAGTTGATAACCTGTCTGAGTACGTTGACACGGGCGAGAATCAGAAGCTGACATAAGATAGACCGGAGCTTATGGGTATAATTCAAAAAAACTTGCACTCAAGGCGTAATAGGGGTATACCGCTTTCTCGATATAGATACAAACTTGAATGTGCCTAGTCGCTATGTGCACGGTGCAAGAGAGAGAAGATGAAAAAAGATATCCACCCAGACTATCATGAGATTACGCTGGTTATGACGGATGGCTCTAAGCGAACAACCAGATCAACTTGGGGCAAGCCAGGTGATGAGATGCGCCTTTCAATCGACCCGCTAAATCATCCAGCTTGGACAGGGCAGCAGCGTGTGCTAGGCGCAGAAGGACAGGTTGCCCGATTTAACAAACGGTTTGGAAATCTAGGTAGCTAAGCTGACTAAAAAAAAGCAGGGCTAAAGATCCTTCTTTTTTGCGCTTAGGCCCGCTGCCCTCTGACAAATAGTGGCTGTTCATTCCCCATCTTGACAAAACAAATACCACTGCCCACATACAGATAAATGGAAGCAGAACGAGTAGTTCCGGCAGGGATGGCCATCATGGCATCTTTGACGAGCCACAACTGTTAAATGTGTTTCCTTATTCCCCTTCATCTGACTTGCCGTAAAAGCGGGGGCCAGAAGAATACCTACAACGCTTGCTTAAACTGAAAAGGAGCATTGATATGACACAGTTTGATTTAACCCCCTTTTACCGATCCAGCATCGGACTTGACCGTATGGCCCATCTGATGAACAGCCTTGCCAAGACTACGCAGGGTCCATCTCAGCCAAACTGGCCCCCTTACAATATTGAAAAAGAAGGGGAAGCCACCTACCGGATTACCATGGCTGTGGCTGGGTTCAGCGATGCTGATCTTGAGATCACTTTGCATGAACAGGTGCTGACCATCACCGGCATTCAGCCTGAGGAAAATGGTGAGGGCCGCGAAATCTTATATCGCGGCATTGCAGCTCGCCAGTTTGAACGCCGGTTCCAACTGGATGATTTCATCCACATCAAGACAGCCGAATTAAAAGATGGCTTGCTGCATATTCATTTGGTGCGCGAAATCCCAGAAGCGATGAAGCCGCAAAAGATTGAAATCAATTCAGCAGGGCAGCTGCTGGATATCAATAAGCGCAAAAAGGCCTCTTAACTTTTGTTTTCATAATTCAAGGGAAACCCCTGCCGCTGTCTGGTGGCAGGGGTAATTAATTATAGTCCTTGTCCCTTAGAACTTGCGGGCCAGCAAATAAATCAATCGGTCTTCAAGCTGGCCTGTGCTGCGGCCAGACGGGCAATAGGTACCCGGAAAGGCGAACAGCTGACATAATCAAGGCCAACTGTCTCACAAAACACAACCGATTTTGGATCACCGCCATGTTCACCACAAATCCCCAACTTGATATCACCGCGCACAGCCCGGCCTTTGTCAGCACCCATCTGCACTAGCTGGCCAACACCATCAACATCAATGGAAACAAACGGGTCTATTTCATAGATTTCTGCTTCCTGATAGGCATGCATAAAATTGGAGGCATCATCTCGGCTGATTCCTAGAGCTGTCTGAGTTAAATCATTCGTCCCGAACGAGAAAAACTCGGCTTCAACAGCCAACTGGTCAGCACAAACAGCGGCCCGCGGCAGTTCAATCATGGTTCCCACCATATAAGAAACATCCTGTCCAGCTGTGGCAAATACATCTGCGGCCACCTCATCAATTATTTTGCGGCATATCGAAATTTCAGCAGCTGTCGCTGCCAGCGGTATCATCACTTCTGGTATCGGCGCGGCAGACGATTTGGCCACGTGCACCGCAGCTTCAAAAATCGCTCTAGCCTGCATGGCACAAATCTCAGGATAGGTGACCGCCAGCCGGCATCCCCGATGCCCCAACATCGGATTGGATTCTTTAATTCGTAAGGCCCGTTGCCGGGCTGTTTCAATGGAAATGCCTGATGCCTTGGCCACATCTTCCAGCTCTGTATCTGAATGGGGCAGGAATTCATGGAGCGGCGGGTCAAGCAGGCGGATAGTCACCGGAAGACCCGACATGATCTCAAACAGTTCAATGAAATCCTGCCGCTGCATCGGCAATAATCTATCCAATGCTGCCTGGCGCCCGGCACTGTCACTTGCCATGATCATCTCCCGCATTGTAACGATCCGGTCAGAATCAAAGAACATGTGCTCAGTCCGGCACAGGCCAATGCCCTCTGCCCCAAACTCGCGGGCCATGCGCGCATCTGCCGGGGTTTCTGCATTTGTGCGCACCTTCATTCTGCGCAGGCTGTCAGCCCAGCCCATCAGCTCTTCAAAGGCCCCAGATAGACGTGGCTGTATCTTGGCGATTTCACCCTGATAAATCTCGCCCACACCGCCATCAATCGTGATCATATCTCCGTCTTTTAATTCAGTATCACCAATAAAGACCTTGCCAGATGCCACGTCGATGCGCACTTCACCTGCCCCCGATACGCAGGGCCGGCCCATCCCTCGAGCAACCACAGCAGCATGGCTTGTCATGCCGCCACGGGCTGTCAAGATACCAGCTGCGGCATGCATGCCGTGGATATCCTCAGGGCTGGTTTCAACCCGCACTAAAATCACAGATTCCCCACGGCCAGCCCGGGCTTCTGCTACATCAGCGGTCAGCGCAATGGTTCCAGATGCTGCCCCGGGTGAAGCTGGAAGACCACGTCCTAGGCAGACGCGCTGGGCATCTGGATCAAGTGTCGGATGCAGAAGTTGGTCAAGAGATTCAGGATTTATGCGACCCACAGCCTCACTCTTTGTGATCAGCCCCTCATCAGCCATTTCAACGGCAATTCTGAGCGCAGCCTCAGCTGTACGTTTGCCGCTTCTGGTTTGCAGCATGTACAGCTTATGTTTTTCGACTGTGAATTCCAGATCCTGCATATCCCCATAATGGCGTTCAAGCTTTTCGCGGACCGCATCCAGCTGGGCAAACACCTCTGGCATCTCTTCTTCCAATGAGACTTCACCTGCGCCACCAGCAAGACGCGCTGCCTTCGTCAGCGGCAGCGGTGTGCGAATACCCGCAACCACATCCTCACCCTGCGCATTAACCAAAAACTCGCCATAAAACAGGTTTTCTCCCGTTGAGGGGTTACGAGTGAAAGCAACACCCGTTGCACAATCTGCACCCATATTGCCAAACACCATGGCCTGCACATTCACAGCCGTACCCCAGGCTGCCGGAATTTCATTCAGGCGGCGATAGGTGATCGCACGGTTATTCATCCAGCTCGCAAATACAGCCCCTACCGCTCCCCAAAGCTGTTCTACCGGGTCCTGTGGGAATGGCGCACCGGTCTCATTTATCACAATTTGCTTATAACTTTCTGTCAGACTGGCTAATTGCTCAGCCGTAAGTTCGGTATCCTGAAAAAGACCGTTTGAGAGCTTGACCTCTTCCAACACATCCTCGAACAGGCCATGACTCACACCCAGAACCACATCGCCATACATCTGTATAAAGCGACGATAACTATCATAAGCAAAGCGGGCATCACCACTCGCAGCGGCTAGGCCAACAACACTAGCATCATTCAGACCCAGATTTAACACTGTGTCCATCATGCCAGGCATAGAAGCCCGAGCCCCAGAACGGACGGATAAGAGCATCGGATTATCAGCATCAGTAAATTTTCGACCTGTCTCTGCCTCAATTTTGGTCAAGGCAGCCTCAACCTCTGATTTCAGCGCGCCTGGATAGCTGTGGTTATTATCATAATAATAGTTGCAGACCTCTGTGGTAATAGTAAAACCGGGCGGCACAGGCAGACCCAGCGTGGCCATTTCTGCCAGGTTAGCGCCTTTGCCCCCCAAAAGGTTCCTTAGTGAAGCGTTACCATCACATGCTTGTCTTCCAAAGAAATAAACCCATTTTGCCATTATTTTTGTCCCCGCCCTTTCAGCGTTTACAACTATTAACAAAAACCCGCATCTGCCTGTAGGCTTCCTATATATTCAACCCTCAAGCTGGCTGAAATCTGCAATTACCAGCATCTTGGACCGCACAGCTGCCAACAGGGCCAACCGGTTTGACCGAACAGTATCCTTATCTGCATTTACAACAACCGCATCAAAAAACCGGTCTATTGGCCCGGATAGCGATGCTAGACCCTGCATGGCAGACAAAATGGCTGGTTCATCTTGGCCACCACTGTTGGGCAACAGCTTAACCGCCTTATACAAGTCTGTTTCTGTCTGATCAACAAACAAGTCTTCATCTACCCGCAAAGACAAATTTGTTGTTTTCTTCTCTTCTGCGACCAACAATGAAGACACACGTCGCCAGCCACCAGCAAGTAATCTGCCGTCATCTGAAGACAAAAAACTGTCTAATGCTGTAGCTAGCCGCCGCCACAAGCGGACATTTCCAACGGCACCCTCTGGAGCCATAGCAAGCACTGCTGCCACCACGTCATGTTTAATTCCAGACTCCCGTAAACTGACTCGCAAGCGGTCTAGAATGAATTCGGACAGGTCAGCATGGTGATCTGCTGCATCTTTACTATGGGCGTCGACCCTGTGCCCAGCAGATATGTGGAGTGCAGTAGCATCAGCCAGCAATGCATCAATAGACAGATCAAGATTACCTTCGTCAATAATGCGCAGAACACCCAAAGCAGCTCGCCGTAGGGCGAATGGATCACGTGAACCTGTTGGCTTGGCCCCGATGCCAAAAAAGCCGGTTAACGTGTCAATCTTATCTGCTAATGCTACAATCCGCCCATACAGGCTAGCAGGAATCTCATCAGACGGGCCTTGCGGTCGATAATGCTGCGACATAGCTTCTGCCACATCAGCTGCCTCACCTGCAGCAGTGGCGTAATAACCGCCCATTATGCCCTGCAATTCAGGAAATTCACTTACCATTTGTGAGGCCAGGTCAACCTTGGCCAATAGTGCGGCACGGCGCGCTGTATCTGGGTCAGCTGCATCAAGATAGTTTGCAATGTCCTCAGCAAGAGATGCCATCCGTTCGGCTTTGTCAGCAACGCTGCCTAACCCCTCATAAAAAGTAATAACCTCAAGCTTTTCCGCTAGACTGTCCAGAGGTGTTTGTTTGTCCTGCTCATAAAAAAATTTGGCGTCTGCCAGACGTGCGCGCAAAACTCGCTCATTGCCCGCAGCAATTAACTTGTCATTTACAAGATCTGAACGCCGATTTGTTACGGTCATAAAAAAAGGTGCCAGCTTTTTGGTTGCCCCTTTTTGTGAGAGTGCAAAAAATTTCTGATGCACCCGCATGGATGTTACCAAAACTTCAGGCGGCAGACTCATAAAGTCTGTCTCAATTTGGCCCATTATAACATTCGGCCATTCAACAAGACCGGTGACCTCGTCTAGAAGGTTGTCATCGGCAACTGGCTGCAACTGCTTTGTGGAAGCTACGTTTTCAAGCTGGTCCGCAATACGAGTTTTTCGATCTTGATGATCAACCAGCACGTGAACATCTTTCATCGCTGCAACATAGCTGTCAAAATCAGACAGGCTGACTGGATCGGCAGGATAAAAGGGATGACCCATGGCTGTCATACCGAAGTCAATGCGCTTTGCGCCCCCAAGGTCAATCCAGCCAGCAATGGGCCGACCATCCACAAGCACATTCACCGAATGAAGCGGGCGCACCCAAGTCAGGCTTGTCTCTGCCCAGCGTTGGCTTTTCGGCCAAGGAAAATTGCATACAGTCTCAGAAATCACAGTCTGTAGACATTCCGCTAACACTGCGCCTTGCTGCTGCATCACTGCAAAATAAAAGTCTCCTTTTTCCGTCTCGCGCTTGACAAGCTGTTCTCGGCTGACGCCTGTCGATTGACAAAAGCCATCAATCGCCTTATCCGGAGCATCTGTGCGCGGGCCCCGCCTGTCCTTCTGCATATCAGGCAGAGCCGTTTCAAGGCCAGTAATCTCAACAGCCATATGACGCGGACTGACAGCCATGCGCCCCTGCTCTGCTGTAAAGCCCAATGCTATTAGCCGGCCACATAAACTATCACACAGATCAGCAACGGCTTTTACTTGTAGCCGTGCCGGGATCTCCTCACAGCCTATTTCGACAAACAACACACTCATTCAGTTTCATCCTGCTCGCTGGCCTCAGCTTTGCTGACCCATGTCTCACAACAGCCCTTAGCAAGTGTCCGGACCCGTCCGATATAAGCCTGACGTTCACTGACCGAGATCACGCCTCTGGCATCAAGCAAATTAAACAAATGGCTTGCCTTCATGCACTGGTCATAGGCAGGTAGCGCCAGCTGGCAATTCAGTAGCGCAGCGCATTCAGCTTCCGCATCCTTAAAATGCTGGAACAGGACATCTGTGCTCGCAATTTCAAAATTGAAGGCTGAAAATTCAACTTCGGCGCGGTGAAAAATATCACCGTAACTCTTCCCACCCTCAGCTGATGGTATGCCATCCCAGTCCAGATCATAGACATTTTCCACGCCCTGAATAAACATCGCCAAACGTTCCAGTCCATAGGTCAGTTCCAGCGGCACTGGGTTACATTCCAGCCCGCCAACCTGTTGAAAGTACGTGAATTGTGAAATTTCCATCCCATCACACCAGACTTCCCAGCCCAGTCCCCATGCACCCAGAGTTGGAGATTCCCAATCATCTTCAACAAAGCGGATATCATGTGCGTTTACATCTAAACCGATTGCTTCCAATGACCCGAGATAGAGTTGTTGGCTATCGGGCGGAGACGGTTTTATGATGGTCTGGAACTGATAATAATGCTGAAGACGATTTGGATTTTCACCATAACGGCCATCTGTCGGCCGCCGCGATGGTTGCACATAGGCTGTCTTCCAGACCTTGTCTGGACCCAACGAACGCAAGGTTGTTGCGGGATGGAATGTGCCTGCTCCAACTTCCATGTCATAAGGCTGGAGTATCACACAGCCCCTCGCCGCCCAATAGCTTTGCAGATTAAGAATGATCGATTGAAAATCAGTTTTCATCAGTTGCAGATAAGCTTAACATTCATAAGGAACGCCGTGGCGCAATCATGAGCGGGACAGTAGAGAGTCTCCAAATAAAAATCAACTGTTCACAGGGCAGTCAGAATTGTCGCACCCTGCCGCTGTGACATAGGCTCCACATCCTTCACATTCTGTAAGCTCAACAAATAAGTCAGCCTTTTTTTCTGCTGTCTTATCCTGACCAGCATTCAATTTCCGATTACGTCTATCAATCAGGCGGCAAATCAACCAGACCAGCCATAAAACAGCAAACAAAAGCAGTAATTTCGGACCAGAAAACATATCGCAGAACCCTTTTATTGTGACCTATGCACCCGCATCTGGCTACAGACCGTACCGCTGCCAGTAGTTGCGCTCTTCTAAATGAGCAACCAGTTGGTCTGCGCCCGCCCTCCCGACAGCTTCACCTGCTGGACCCAAAAAAGAGAAAAACTGGCGTTTTGGCTGAACAGCCACAATCTCCAGCTCGTCACCAAAACGGTCAGTCAGCATATCATGCATGGTGCCCAGACCATCCACAAGACCAAGTTCATGCGCTTTTACCCCTGTCCAAAACTGGCCGCTGTAAAGCTCATCCTCAGTTGCATTCAGACGGCCTCCACGCCGAGTCTTGACCTGGTCAATGAAGGTCTGGTGTATGTCAGACTGCAACGTTTGCAAATATTGCACATCCTCTTCTTTTTCAGGCCGAAACGGATCTAGCATTGATTTTGACTTACCCGAAGTGTAAACGCGCCGTTCAACACCCAGCTTTTCAAGTGCTTGCGGGAAGCCAAATCCAGCAGAGATCACTCCGATAGAACCAATGATAGAGGCATTATTTGCAAAAATCTCATCCGCAGCCGTAGCCAGCCAATAGCCACCAGATGCGGCCACATCTTCACAAAAGGCCAGCACAGGCACATCATGTTTTTTGGCCAATTGACGGATGCGTGCGCCGATAAGTGCTGATTGTACAGGCGAGCCACCAGGCGAGTTAATCACTAAAATCACCGCTTTGATCCGGCGCATGCCAAACGCTTTTTTCAATACAGGATCAATAATGTCCAGATTTAGGCCGCGTTTAAGCGGACTGCTTCCAGCTGCGATAATCCCTGTCAGCCGGACTAGGGCAACACGCGGCACGCTCGACTTCCAGAACATCAGTTTCTGCAAAAATGACTTCATCTCGTTTCCTATTCGGGCAAGTCTCATTCTAGGCCTCTAGGTGTGTTGTTGCAGGATGGCGCAACAGCAACCCTTCCCCCTTCATAACTCGGCGGGCTTCTGGCGTCAAAGCCCCGCTGGGATGATGCAGTACTAAGCCAGGCAGCATCGCCATCGCCCCCTTTACGCCTGCACGGGCCGTAATGATCATTCGTATAGCTGGGCTGCTGCGATAAGACCATAGTGGGTACAATAAAACCTCGCCGGCACCGCCATCACTCAAGCGCCGAATCACTTGATCTGTCCGGTCAGCGCGGACGATAAAGCTGACCCTGCCTTTTGATTTTACAGCCCATAAGGCAGAAGCAATCCAGTCAGACAGCGCCGCTTCATCAGCATAATGTGCCTCGCGCCGGCGGCGCGAACTGGAAGGCAAGTCTGTGCCGTGGTGAAACGGCGGATTGGCAAACACATGGTCAAACGAACCTCGCAACACCGGGGGTAGCGCCAGCACATTGCCTAGATGAGGGCGTATAACCGCTGTCTGGTCATTCACTGAAATATTATAACTCAGCAAATCAAAGCTAGCCTGGTCCTTTTCAACTGCTGTGATATGCACATCTGCGCACCGCTGACAGATCGCCAGTGATATGCCGCCAACGCCTGCCCCCATATCCAACAGGCGTTTGCGCTGCTCTGCATGTCTGCTGGTTTGTTCTTTGGACACCACTCCTGCATTAATACTGGCCGCTAGCATGACTGCATCTGTACCCACACGGTAGCCATCACGCGGCTGGCGCAAAAGCACCTTACCAGATAAAAGACTGTCATCTGTGGTCACCAGCGCTGCGGCAATCGCATCAGTCATCGTAGAGCTGGCCTTTATCAGCTAAAAGGTTACGGGAAGGCCTCAACCAGCCTGTCCTCACCATAATTCGCTGCGGGAAGACACCTATTCCTGCTTCCAGTGAAGAAATATGCTGGTCAAAAATCTGATACGGTATCTGCGCATCAGACAATAAAGACTGCAAAAGGGTTAGGCGGACCGGGTCAGTTGTTTTTACAAGACATTCCATAGCCATGATTATCTGATATAAACACCGTTTTTCCAAGAACTGAAAGAGAAATCTGTTTTTGCTTGCACAAGCTGTGTTAATCAGCCTATCAACAACAAAGTTAAAAAACGATCTAGTTTTAGAAGGGATGTCTATTGGATATTTTTATCGATTTGATATGAACCTAGCCAAACGAAAAACTGAACAGCCACCCCGTGCGTCGCTGGACAAACTGCTGACCCTCTGCGCACCGTCAATGGCGCAGATAAACGATATAATCCTGGCCCGAATGGCCTCAGATGTTCCTCTTATCCCTGAACTAGCAAGTCACCTTATCGCAGCCGGGGGCAAACGGATGCGGCCCATGTTATGCGTGGTCAGCGCATTGGCGGCTAGTAAAGGCCAAAGCCCGCCAGCCTCTGTTCTTCAGCTTGCAGCTGCGGTTGAATTTATCCACAGCGCCACTCTGCTGCATGATGATGTTATCGACAAATCAGACCGACGACGTGGCCGCGACACAGCCAACGCGCTGTGGGGTAATGAAGCGTCTGTTCTAGTTGGCGACTTTCTTTTTGCCCGCGCGTTTGAGCTTATGGTAGAAACAAATGACCTGGCCGTTCTCGGTCTATTATCCTCTGCCTCTGCGCGTATTACTGAGGGCGAAGTAAAACAGATGACCATGGCTGGCTCGCCTGACAGTAGCCTAGATGATTACTTTTCTATGATAACTCACAAGACAGCGACTTTATTTTCCGCGGCTGCAGAATCTGGCGCGCGAGTTGGCGGCGCGGACGAGGTCCTTTCCTCAGCTATGCATCACTATGGACTGCATTTGGGTATGGCCTTTCAGATTTGTGATGACGCGCTCGATTATGAGTCTGACCCTGCCTATTTGGGAAAGAATGGCGGCGATGATTTCCACGAAGGCAAAATTACCCTGCCTGTCATTCTGGCCTGGCAAGAGGCTGATGACGTCCAGCGGGCTTTTTGGAAACGCACATTGGGAGACAACATTATTCAAAACGGGGATCTTGATAAAGCCCGCGCAATATTGGGGCGTCATAATGCGATTGAGAATGCTCTGTCTTACGCCCGCGCCGAGACAGAATGCGCCATTCAAGCCCTATCTGTGATGCCAAATGGGCCTGTGAAAACTGCATTGCATGAGGCCGCCCTATTTGCAGGAAAACGGGCCTATTAGGGCTTTTTTGGAAGCATGGCCAGCTGCTTGGCATTCACAGAAAGCTACTTACGAGGTCACAGCCTGCACATATTTAGATAAGATGAATAGCAGGAAAAAGTCCTTGTAAGTTGATAACAGGCCAGATTATGAGACGCGCGAATGCAAGCAAAGACAGGCCCAAAAATCGTAGAGCGAGCAGGCAGAGGCTCAAACAGAAGCCAACCAAAGCTTTACGCCTGCCGCGTAATGCCCCCGAAATCGATGTGACCATCAGATTCGTGGGGAGCCGTGGTGATGGCATTGGCTCAGCGAGTTACACAGTCGGGCATGACACTAAGGACTGGCCGTTTTACGTGCCGGGCAGTCTTGAAGGCGAGCAGGTACGAGTAAAACCCCAGCAAGTCACAGGTCAAGGTCTTACAGCAGAGCTGGTTGAACTTCTAACACCAAGCCCCTCTCGCTCTGCACCTGTCTGTGACGTTTTTGCTGGGCTTAAGGGCTGTGGCGGCTGCAGCCTGCAGCATATGAACGAAGCTGCCTATCAGAACTGGAAACTGGCTCAGCTGGAGCGTGTTTTTGACAAGGCAGGCTTTGGAATTTCCAATAAAATGGCGCCCCCATTTGTTATGCCTGTCTGGACACAGATGTCAGGACGCCGGAGGGTACGTCTGTCTTACCGCCAGACAGCGCAGGCCTTTATTGTAGGCTTTACTGGACGTGCTTCGCATTTCATTTATCCACTGGAAACCTGCGGCGTGTTGCAGATAGAGCTAAAACAACTTATCACACAACTTCACGACTGGGCCGCCCCGCATTTGCCTGCAGGACAGAGTGGACAAATCGCGATAAATCTGCTGAGCAGTGGGGCGGATATTCTGCTGCTACCGGATGAAACGCTGGCAGATAAGGTGCTAACGGCTCTGTCGGCAGGACTGGACAGCTTGCCAATCTGCTGTCTATGCGTATGCCAACCAGATGCCGATATCCCGCTGCTGCTAGCCGAAAAAGCCCCTGCTGTTCTGCAGCTTGAAAGGGCAATCGGCGGCCATAACCTATATCCGTCACCAGGCTGTTTTTTACAGGCCAGTACAGAAGCTGAAACTGCATTGATACAGGCTGTTCTGCGGTCATCTGCAGCCCGCACAGACAGGTTGCAGCCCGGCCGCCCTTTGCGGGTTATGGATCTGTATTGCGGGGTTGGAACCTTTACCCTGCCCCTGTTGGGTAAAGGAGCCATGGTGACATGCTATGAAGCAGACCACAAAGCTATTGACAGCCTTCTGGCAGCAACACGGGCAGCAGGGCTTGGAGCATCCTGCAGCACCCACAGTCGTGATCTAGAAGTTGCCCCGGTGCGCGCAGAAGAATTCTGCAAAACAAAAGGTGAGCCGGCATTCGATTTGATCCTGCTTAACCCACCGCGCCAGGGAGCGACAGCACAGATCGCCCATTTAGTTGAGCTGGCAGAACTTCTTTACGAAAATGCGCCAAACAGCGTTCCCGATATTGTTCCAGATGTCGTGATGGTGTCATGCAATCCGCATACAGCTGTTCGGGATATCGCTGTGCTGGTAGCAGCAGGCTGGCAGCTGGAAGAGGTTCAGATGATTGACCAGTTTGTCCGCACCGCCCATACTGAAATTGTCACTAGGCTGGTCTTTGTTGGCAGTCAGAATACAAGTAGATGATTAGACGTTATTCAGTAACCCTGCATGGTCATCGCACTTCCATCTCGCTGGAGCCAGAGTTTTGGGCTTTGCTGAGACAGGTAGCAGAACAGGACGGGCTATCCTTGGCTGCACTTATACAGACCATTGATGATGAGCGGTTGAATACCAGCCTGCCTAGCGGCCTGTCTAGCGCACTTCGGGTCTATTTGCTGCAGTATTTGCAGAACCGGCAGGTATGAAGCCAGAACAGCCTCCCTCTATTTCGATAACAGCGACAGATGAAGAAAAAAAATGCGTCTGTTGTGAGATTGATTATACTAGTTGATAATCAGGACGTGATGCTCGTGCTAAGCCAACTGCAATGCAAGAAGTAACAGATTGAAGCCAGAGGTGAGGCGGAGAAAAGGGACCGAGGATAATATGACACAAGCGCCGTCTAATTTGATAATTGGGATCCTGCAAACTGGACAAAACCGAGCTGAGCTGAGGGGCAGATTTGATGAATATCCGATCATGTTTGACAGGCTGCTGAACGAGCAAGCAGGCCCGCCCTGGACAAAACTGGAGACCTATCGGGTTCTTGATGGTGCATTTCCGCAACATATCAGAGCCTGTGACGGCTATATCGTGACAGGCTCGGCTGCTGGCGTATATGAGGACCACAGCTGGATGGACCCGCTTATGGCGTTCATTCGCGAGGCGTATGACGCGAATATTCCACTTTTAGGCATCTGTTTTGGACATCAGGCGATCGCGCAGGCGCTTGGTGGTGAAGTTGTGAAATGGCCAGATGGCTGGGGCGTAGGAGTAAGGCCCACGCGATTTGAACGCCAGCCTGTTCCCAAAGCAGAGCTGCCGGATGATGCGGTTGTGAAGCTTATCTATTTTCATCAGGATCAGGTGACCCGCCTGCCTGAAGGAGCAGAGCGGGTCGCCAGCAGCGATTTCTGTGATGAGGCAGGCTTTACCCTGTGCACCACAGATGGGGTTCAAACTGTGCTTTGCCTGCAAGGACACCCAGAATTTGACGCGGGCTATTCAACTGCGCTTCTTGATTCGATTGAGAGTAAGATCGGGACAGACCGCACAAAGGCCGCAAGGGCCAGCCTTGCCAAAAAAACAGATACTCCCCTTGTGGCGGGCTGGATTAAACAGTTTTTCACCACAGCAGCCCAACGGCGCGGATGGGCCGCATGAGCCTTGTTCTGGGGCTTGATACAGGCGGCACTTTTACTGATGCCGCACTGTTGGATAAGCAGAGCCGCACTGTTCTGGCTACAGCTAAAGCTCTTACCACACGAGCAGATCTGTCAGTTGGAGTTGGCAAGGCGATTGAAGCTGTGTTGGCGGAATGGGGCGGTGATGCAGCCGCAATTTCGCGGGTCACCCTGTCAACCACGCTCGCCACCAATTCTCTTGTTGAGGGTGTAGGCGGACGGGTTGCGCTAGTGCTAATAGGCTTCGATGCGGATGTGTTAAACCGGGCCGGTTTAGGAGCGGCCATAAACCAGGATCCGGTTCTGCAGATTGCTGGGGGGCATAAGCCTGACGGGAGTGAACAGGCCGCCCTAGACATGACAGCGCTGTCAGCAGAATTGACAGAACTGGACGGACAAGTCTCCAGCTTTGCTGTGGCTGGACATTTTGCCACCCGCAATCCTAGCCATGAAAAGGCAGTACGAGATCATTTAAGCCAGATAACTGGCCTGCCAGTGACCTGTAGCCATGAATTGTCCAATGCACTGGGCGGGCCGCGCCGCGCCCTGACCACCGTTCTGAATGCGCGTCTGATCAGCTTGCTAGATAGGCTGATCAAATCCACCTCTTTGCAGATAGAACAGCTGGGACTTAACTGTGCCTTAATGGTGGTCAAAGGTGATGGCACGCTGTTGCAGGCGAACTATGCCCGCACCCGCCCTGTTGAAACAGTCTTGTCTGGCCCAGCAGCCAGCATTTCTGGGGCCGCCTTTCTGGTGGGAGGAGAAGACTTCATTGTTTCGGATATTGGCGGCACCACAACAGATATCGCTCGACTGCGTGGCGGCGTCGTGCAAACCTCTGCTGACGGAGCGATAGTGGGAGGCTGGCGCACAAATGTTGAAGCGGCCCATATCCGAACATTCGGTCTGGGAGGGGATAGTGTGGTATCTGTTAATAGCCGCGGTTTGAAAGTCGGAATCTGCCTTGGCCCACGCCGGGCGATCCCTCTCAGCCTGCTCAGCACCCAGCAGCCACAAATAAAAAAGATTTTGCGCCAGCAGAATAAACAAGCTATTGCGCAAGGAACAGATGGCCGCTTTGTGCAGGCGATGGTAAAAGCTGAGGCAGTGCCAAAATGGCTTACACGGTCTGAGACCAAATTACTGCACCAACTTATAGAGGTGGATGTAGCCGCGCTGGCTGATATAGCGACAACACAAGTGGCGCTGGGTGCGGTGGACAGGTTAATCACACGTGGACTCGTGATGCTGTCCTGTTTCACGCCAACAGATGCGGCGCATGTGTTGGGCCAATTTGACGAGTTTGATACGTATTCCGCAGAACTTGGCGCACAGCTTCTGGCGCGCCAGAAATCAGGTTCAGGTTCACAACTGGCAGCTGACGGGTTAGAAGCCGCAAGGATAGTGATTGACGCACTAACAAACCATTCTGCTGTTGCGCTGATGGATGCCGCGCTGGCGGATGACAGGACAGCAAAGGCAATAACAGGCCAGATGAAAAACAAGCCAAATCAGAATGAATATCTAGTTTCTTCTTCTGATGTGTTGCGCGGCGCTGTTACAGAGGGGCCGGACAGGGCAGATGACGGAACAAAAGCTGCTGTAGAGATTGCGCTGGAACTATCGTTGCCTCTGGTTGCGCTGGGCGCATCAGCGGCAACCTATTACCCAGCAATTTCTCAGCAGTTGCGCGCAGAACTGATTGTGCCGGACCATGCCGAAGTGGCTGGCGCGGTGGGCGCAGCCGCTGGTGATGTGCGGCAGCGTGTGGAGGTTCTAGTCACGCAACCATCCATCGGGCTGTTCCGCGTACATCTGGCTGCTGGCCCGCACGATGTCAAAAGCCGCGAGGAAGCGTTGGCGTTAGCCAGAGCAGCTGCAGAGACATCTGTAGAGGCGCGCGCAAAAGCTGCTGGCGCTGCAGGCAAACTGTCGGTCTGCCTGTCAGAAATAATAGATGAAGTGCCAGTTGGACCAGAGAATTGCCTGTTCCTCCAAGCTACCATCACGGCCGAAGCCAATGCGAGTTAAAGGCAGTATGAGTTACATTGCGAAAGGCAAAACCACTTAATAAAAAGAATGGTGGGCCCGGCAGGACTCGAACCTGCAACAACACGGTTATGAGCCGTGGGTTCTAACCAATTGAACTACAGGCCCCACACATCATCACGGCATTTCTACCTTACATTTAACCTAGCTTAAGCGACAGTTCCCGAATTCATTTATCGTTCTCTTATAGAGCAACTCGCTCTTATTGCCGCAGAGCGCTACAAAAGGCAAGCCCCTTGCTGGCCAAACTAAGAATACAAGCTATGTACTTGAGTGAATGCCTATTCTCTAAAACTCTAAAAAAGACCGCAATTTTCTTGAGCGGGAGGGGTGTTTGAGCTTGCGCAATGCTTTAGCTTCAATCTGACGGATGCGTTCCCGCGTGACAGAGAATTGCTGACCCACCTCTTCCAGTGTGTGATCAGTGTTCATCCCAATGCCAAACCGCATCCGCAACACCCGTTCTTCACGTGGGGTGAGTGAAGCCAGCACCCTTGTGGTGGTCTCACGCAAATTGGAATGGATGGCGGCATCTAATGGCTGGACCGCGTTTTTATCTTCAATAAAATCTCCCAACTGGCTGTCTTCCTCATCTCCTATGGGGGTCTCCAAGCTAATAGGCTCTTTCGCGATTTTCAGAACCTTACGGACCTTATCAAGAGGCATAGACAGCTTTTCGGCCAGTTCTTCGGGTGTCGGCTCGCGCCCAATTTCATGTAGCATATGTCGGGAAGTGCGAACTAGTTTGTTTATAGTTTCAATCATGTGCACCGGTATCCGAATGGTGCGAGCCTGATCGGCAATAGACCTTGTTATTGCCTGACGAATCCACCAAGTCGCATAGGTGGAAAATTTATAACCACGGCGATATTCAAATTTATCGACCGCCTTCATCAGCCCGATATTTCCTTCTTGGATCAGGTCAAGGAACTGCAAACCGCGGTTCGTGTATTTCTTAGCAATGGAAATCACAAGACGCAGATTTGCTTCGACCATTTCTTTCTTCGCCCGGGCTGCTTCACGCTGGCCACGCTGAATGGTATTAACTAGCTGACGCAATTCTGTAATGGTGACACCTGAATCTGAAGCGATCAGCTGCATCTTTGTGATAATGTCATCTACCTCCTCCCGCTGGGTATCCTTCAACCTATTCCAGCCTTTGGTGTTGACATCCTCTCCAGGCCATTTGGCTTGTGTTTCAAAGCCCGTCCATTTTTCCATAAAAGCGGAACGCGAAATTCCGCACTGGCCGGTGAGCCGCAGCATACGTCCATCTAACGTAGTCATATGCCGATTCAGGTCAGACAGCTGCTGGCTCAGGCTCTCCAAACGTGCATTATGCAAGCAGACATGCTGCATTTCCTCAATCAGCTGTATTTTCATTTCAGCGAGCTCACCCTCTTGTGATGCAGTCAGGGTTTTGACCTTGGCAGCAACGGCAACCTTTTTATCCTGAAGGGTAGCATATTTTTTGAACACCTTTTCTATCACTGCAATCTGGGCCATCACATCTTCATAAACAGCAGCTTCCATTGCCGCCAGGGACAGTGTCATATCATCAATGTCCTCTTCATCCGTGCGGTCGCCAGACTGGCTTTCACTGTCTTCGACTTCTTCTTCATCATTAAGCTGATCTGTTTCGTCATCGTCATCGTCATCATCTTCACCCACATCCATATGATCATCATTGACAGCAGCCAAGTTCTGACCAGAGGGAATGCCCGAGCTGTTATCTTCTATGGGTGAGCCGTTCAGCCGCAAAAAAGTTAGATCCAAATCAATCACATCACGCAAAGGTACAACACCATCACGAACCTGTTCCGTCCATGTTAGAAGCGCCCGTATAGCTAGCGGTGATTCACAGATGCCGCCGATCATCATCTCGCGCCCAGCTTCAATTCGCTTGGCGATCGCGATCTCGCCTTCTCGACTGAGCAGCTCAACAGAGCCCATTTCGCGCAAATACATTCGTACCGGATCATCAGATCCACCAACTTCATTATCAGATAGATTGCCAGAGGCACGACCTTCTCCAGCTTCGGCTTCTGGATCGTCGGCATCCACATCGTCCGTAGCCTCAACCACATTCACACCCATTTGGGATAAAGAGGCCATCACATCCTCAATCTGCTCGGATGTAAGTTCGCCCTGAGGCAGCGCGGAATTCAGTTCATCATGGGTTACAAAGCCGCGTTCCTTACCTTTTTTAATTAGAGCCTTAACAGCGGTGTTGCTGGTATCCAGAACTGGAGCGTCATCTATCTGATCAGCAACTGGTGTGCTAGCCTGTTTTGTCGTCTTGCGTGCCATGACTATCCCCTTAAATCATCAGCCTAAATTGCACGGCGGTTTATAAACCCCGTCTGTTGTTCCGAGCTAGCCGTACCATCATTTCATCTAGAACGGCGCGCACCCGCGCGTCATTTACTTCGCCTGTATCCATTGTACCTAATAGCCCTCCGAGACGGGCTGACATATCCATTCCAAACAACTGGCTCAACAATTCTGCGTGCCCCTCTGTTGTTAAATGATGTCTTAATGCCGCGGCGTCAAGGTCAGGTGCGTTCATCAAACTGTCAATGAGCGCATTTTTTAGCGCGTCAAGACCTTCATCGTTAAATTCAAGCATTGCAAGTGCTTCTGCATAATCAGCAAACAGGGTTGGTGTGCGAATCAATAAGGCTAATACCGCTTTAATCTGCACATGACGCCCTGTTTTTGGACGGCGCACAAGCGGCACTGCAGTCATTTGAGCTGGACGGTTGCTGCCTCCAGCGCGAGTAACCCCGCGCATCGCCGTAATCCGGCGTTCCAAATCATCTGCCCAAGCGCTGCGAGTCTGATGATGGGTAATGCTGCGAACAAGGCCACGCATATCCTGCCAAAAGGCAGCTTTCGCTCCAGCTTGTGTACGCGGGTTATCTAGATGGTAGTCTGCTGCTTTACTGGCCCAGAGACTATCTAGAAGACCAGTAGCAGAACTAAGGATGCGGCGCAGCCCGTCCGGGCCCTTCTGGCGCAGAATGTCATCTGGATCCTGCCCTTCCGGCAGCACTGCCAGCCGCACGGAGCGTCCAGGTTCCAATAGCGGAAGCACCCGTTCAATTGCTCGCTGCGCGGCTATCTGTCCAGCTTTATCGCCATCAAAACACAAAACAGGGTCATTGGATAATTTCCAGAGCAAGCGAAACTGATCTTCACCCAAGGCCGTGCCCAGCGGCGCGACAGCAGCTGCCACGCCAGAAGAGGCTACAGCAATCACATCCATATATCCTTCCACCACCATCACCGGTAAACCGCGCCGTGCTGCCTTTCTGGCCCGGCTCCATCCATAAAGGACGGATTTTTTCACAAAAGATGGGCTTTCAGGTGAGTTCAGATATTTCGGCTTTCCCTCGCCCAGCGCACGGGCTCCAAAGCCGATGACCTGGCCGCGAGGGTCTTCAATCGGAAAAATCAGCCGGTCGCGGAAATAATCATAGACAGAGCCGTCCCTATCAGAAACGCCTACCAGCCCGGCTGACCTGAGCAGCTCAGCAGAAAATTCACGCTGTTGCAGTTGCGCAAACAGGCCACTGCGCGGGGCATAGCCCAGCCGAAAATTTACTATTACATCATCAGAAAGTCCTCGCTGTCTGATATAATGCAAAGCGGCCGCACCTTTTTCTGTGTGAAGTTGGGAGAAAAAAAATCCTGCCGCGGCCTCACAAGCATCTACAGTGGCTTTGCGCTGTCGCGCAGCAACATCAGATGCGCGGTCATCTTGTGGTATAGGCAGGCCGGCCATTTCACTCAACTGGCGGACAGCTTCAATAAATTCCAGACCATCTGTCTCGCGCAGCCAACTTATCATATCGCCATTAGCCCCACAGCCAAAGCAGTAATAAAATCCTTCTGTATCGTTCACGTAAAAACTTGCGGTCTTTTCATTGTGAAACGGGCATAAGCCAGCTAGACGCCCACCCTTAGGCACCAACTTGACCCGCCGACCCACCAAATCAGACAGAGTCAGCCGGTTGCGCAATTCATCTATAAATGCAGGTGTCACCGCCACAGAAAAACCCTCGCTTTGCTGTTTTTACTGTCCCTTGGTCAAGATATCGACCGCAAACATGACTAGTGAACCAGCAATGCCAGCTGCCCGTCAGATGCAAAAAGAACAAGGTTAGCCCATCAGACGTGTTTTTACCAGTTGTGAGACAATAGAAAAATCCATCCGGCCAGCATATTCGTCCCTCAAATAAGCCATGACCTTACCCATATCCTTAACCGAAGCTGCTTTGGTTGCTGCAATAGCCATTTTAAGCGCCGCATCACATTCTGCTTCAGACAGCGGTTCAGGCAAGAACTGCTGGATAATAGAGATTTCAGCCTTCTCACTTGCCACAAGATCATCACGACCACCCTTTTCATACAACGACACCGAATCATGACGTTGTTTTATCATGGTCTGCAGCATGGCCAGAATTTCATCGTCTGTTATTCCGTCAGCCTTATCCTGGCCACGGGCAGCGATGTCCCTATCTTTTAGGGCAGCCGCAATTAGGCGGATGGTCCCAAGAGCTGGCTGATTTTTGTCTTTCATCGCCTGTTTCATAGCCTGTGCTATAGTGTCACGCATATCCATCATTTAACTCAACCCGCCGCTTTCATCTGATAGTTCCTTTAACCTTACCCACCTCTTGGGCTTTTATCCGCGCATCCATGAAATCCTAAAGCGTCCAGTCTTAAATTTTTTACAGAAGAGGATCTTTAAAAGGGAATGTTTTACACAAGACACTCTTCATATGCAAGCGGCAGATATGCAAGACAGGACTTGACCAACAGGGGCTCTATGCAGTACACGATGGCAATTTTGTCTTTTTGGCAGCCTTGACACCATTTTCTGACGGGCTAACGCTCCCTTTTAAGGGAATTACCTGAACAGAATTTTAGAACCATCTCTCTTCAAAAAAAGAGAGCGCTCCGAAGCTGGCGACTGCTAATAGACCGGAATGTTAAAAATGATGTGTTTTGCCAACCAGCACAGGAAATATGCCAAACCATGCCTGAATCCATATTTGAGGCTGACCACCTGCCCGCCTTTACCCCGCATTCTCCACCAACCGCACTGTTGATGTTAGAAGATGGCAGTCTGTTTTATGGTCGGGGCTTCGGAGCAGAAAGGACAGCTGTTGGTGAGGTATGTTTTAACACTTCAATGACAGGATACCAAGAAATCATAACTGACCCTTCCTATGCAGGACAGCTAATCACCTTTACCTTCCCACATATTGGTAATACTGGGGCCAATGAATATGATGTTGAAACCGACCAGCCTTTTGCGCTGGGCATGATTGTCCGCAATGAGGTGACCAGCCCGTCTAACTGGCGGACCGAATCTGATCTGCAAAGCTGGTTGACCGCCCATAATCTGCCGGGCATTGCTGGCATTGATACACGCGCCCTGACCCGTTACATCCGGGATAATGGTGCCCCAAAAGGCGTTTTAAGTCATTGCGGGGACGGCCAGTTCGACCTGGAGAGCCTGAAGCGGATGGTCGAGAGCTGGCCGGGGCTGAATGGCACGGATTTGGCTGGTAAGGTTAGCACTAAAAATAGTTATGGCTGGGACAGCGGTGCATTTGAATTAAGTGCCAATAGCTTCCTGGCAGCAGATGCACACACAGCTAGACATAAAGTGATCGCTGTTGATTATGGCTGTAAGCAGAATATTCTGCGCTGTCTGACTGCTGCAGGTTGTGATGTTGAAGTGGTACCTGCGACAACGTCAGCTGCTGAAATTCTGGCACGCCGCCCGGACGGGATTTTCCTGGCTAACGGTCCTGGCGATCCAGCCGCGACAGCTGCTTATGCTAAAAAGGAGATTACCCAGCTACTGACAAAAAATATTCCAATTTTCGGGATTTGTATTGGCCATCAGCTGCTGGCTCTGGCCTTTGGCGGCACGACCATGAAGATGAGTAAGGGGCATCGCGGGGCCAATCACCCGGTGCGTGAACTGAATACAGGACGTATTGAGATCACCAGCCAGAACCATGGCTTTATGGTGGTTGAAGACAGCCTTCCAGATGAGGTCGAGATCAGCCATGTCAGCCTGTTTGACGGGTCCGTTGAGGGGTTGCGGCATAAAAATAAACCGGTTTTTTGTGTGCAGTATCATCCAGAATCATCCCCAGGGCCTCATGATTCACGCTATTTGTTTGACCGGTTTGCCGCCATGATGGATGCCCACAAGGCCGCTGGATAAGAATGAAGAGCAAGGGAAAGGGAACAATTTGATTCACCTAACCGCCCGTAGATGGGTAAAACAAACTAGAAAGTGAGGTGCATAACATGCCACGTCGTAAGGACATCCATTCCATTCTAATTATTGGGGCAGGGCCTATTATTATTGGACAGGCATGTGAGTTTGATTATTCTGGGGCGCAAGCCTGTAAGGCACTGAAAGAAGAGGGCTTTCGGGTCATTCTAGTCAATTCCAACCCCGCCACCATTATGACGGACCCGGTGATGGCAGATGCGACCTATATTGAGCCTATCACCCCTGATGTGGTGGCCCGGATTATCGAAAAAGAACTGCCGGATGTGCTGTTGCCGACAATGGGCGGACAGACCGCGCTCAATACCGCGCTGGCTTTGCATGAACAGGGCGTCCTAAATAAATATAATGTGGAGCTTATTGGAGCTAGACCAGAGGCCATTGAAAAAGCCGAAGACCGGAAAATATTCCGTGCTGCGATGGATTCCATAGGGCTTGAATCTGCTCGGTCTCGCACAGTGAATAATTTTGATGATGGTATAGCCGCGCTTGAGCATGTCGGGCTGCCAGCCATTATCCGCCCTTCTTTTACGCTTGGCGGTGAAGGCGGCGGGGTGGCCTATAATTTAGAGGAGTTTGAACACATTGTGCGGGACGGGCTGCGGCTATCGCCTGTTACTGAAATTCTGATTGAGGAATCACTTCTGGGTTGGAAAGAATATGAGATGGAAGTGGTGCGTGACCATGCAGATAATTGTATCATTATATGTTCGATTGAAAATGTTGACCCGATGGGCGTGCATACCGGAGATTCCATTACTGTTGCCCCTGCCTTGACGCTAACAGATAAAGAATATCAGCGCCTGCGTGATGCCTCGCTGGCAGTTTTACGCGAAATTGGTGTCGATACAGGCGGGTCAAATGTGCAGTTTGCGGTCAACCCTACAGACGGGCGCGTGATTATAATTGAGATGAATCCTCGCGTCAGCCGGTCATCTGCACTAGCGTCAAAAGCCACTGGTTTTCCGATTGCCAAGGTGGCAGCCAAGCTGGCGGTGGGCTACCGCCTGGATGAGCTAGTAAATGATATCACCAGTGTGACCCCGGCCAGCTTCGAGCCAACCATTGATTATGTGGTCACCAAAATCCCGCGCTTCACCTTTGAAAAATTTCCTGGGGCACAGGCAGATTTATCCACATCTATGAAATCTGTGGGTGAAGTGATGGCGGTGGGCCGGTCTTTTCAGGAATCATTGCAAAAGGCATTGCGGTCGCTGGAAACAGGCCTGTGTGGTCTTGATGAGCAGGACGCCCCGACTGCAGATGATGAAAATACGCGTAAGGCCGCGCTAAAAGGCTGGATTTCTGGGCAGAATCCTGACCGTATCCTGAGGATTGCAGAAGCGATGCGCTGTGGTCTGAGCGTTGCAGAAATTCAAACCACCACCCATTGGGACAAATGGTTTCTGGAACAGATCGCCGGAATTGTGGCCGCTGAAGCCTTTATACGTCGCGAGGGCTTGCCAGATGACAAGCTGACCCTGCATCAACTGAAAAGTATGGGATTTGGTGATGCTCGACTGGCAATTCTGTCCGGCAAGAAAGAACAAGATGTCGCCGCGCTGCGCACTAGGCTGGGCATCACCCCTGTCTATAAAAGGATCGATACCTGTGCAGCTGAATTTGCCTCCGACACGGCCTATTTATATTCCAGCTTTGAGGACACAGCTGGCGCAGTCTGTGAGGCGGCCCCGACCGAAGCCGAAAAGGTAGTGATCCTAGGCGGCGGCCCAAACCGAATCGGCCAAGGAATTGAATTTGATTATTGCTGTGTGCATGCCTGCTATGCGCTGGCTGAGGCCGGGTATGAAACCATCATGATCAATTGTAACCCAGAAACCGTATCCACAGATTATGATACATCTGACCGGCTGTATTTTGAGCCGCTGACGCAAGAAAATGTCATTTCTATCATCCGACGCGAACAGGAAAAAGGCAGTGTGAAAGGCGTCATTGTCCAGCTGGGCGGACAGACCCCGCTGAAGATCGCTACTAGCTTGGAAGCGGCAGGCATCCCTATTTTAGGCACAAGCCCTGATGCGATTGATCTCGCAGAAGACAGGGAACGCTTCCAGCAGCTTATCAAAAAGTTAGGCCTGAAACAGCCACAGAATGGTATTGCCCATTCAGCTGCGGAAGCGCGGTCTATTGCTCAAGATGTTGGCCTACCGGTTGTTATTCGCCCGTCATATGTGCTCGGTGGACGCGCCATGGAAGTAGTCTGGCAGATGGCTGATCTTGACAAATATATGCGTGATGCAGTGAATGTATCCGGCAGCAACCCAGTGCTGATTGACCAGTTCTTGGAAAATGCGGTTGAAGTGGATGTGGATGCGCTGCGTGACGGCGATGAGGTCTTTATTGCTGGCATCATGGAACATATTGAAGAAGCCGGCATTCATTCAGGGGACAGTGCCTGTATTTTGCCGCCTCAACATCTGTCTGCACTGGTTCTAGACACCATCGAGACACAGACAAGAGCGCTTGCAGATGCGCTGAATGTCATTGGGCTCATGAATGTCCAGTTCGCAGTCAAGGATGAGGAAGTCTATCTTTTGGAGGTAAATCCACGCGGTAGCCGTACTGTGCCGTTTGTGGCTAAGGCGACAGGTAACCCGATTGCCAAAATTGCTGCCCGTGTGATGGCTGGGGAGAAGCTGGGAGACTTCGCGCTGACCCAAACCACGCATTCCCATGTTGCGGTCAAAGAAGCTGTATTTCCGTTTTCTCGTTTCCCCGGCGTTGATGTGTTCTTAGGTCCAGAGATGAAATCAACAGGTGAGGTAATGGGCATTGATGCTGATTTCGGGCGAGCCTTTGCCAAAAGCCAGCTTGGGGCAGGTGTGCGCCTACCACAGTCAGGGACGGTGTTTGTGTCTGTGAAGGATGCGGATAAGGCTGCCTATATTCCGATTTGCCGCAAGCTGACAAAAATGGGTTTCAACATTCTGGCCACAGGCGGAACAACAAAAGCCTTGCTAAAGGAAGATGTGCCAGCCACTCCGATTAATAAAGTGATGGAAGGCAGGCCGCATGCGGTGGATGCGATGCTGTCTGGCCAGATTGACTTGGTCTTCAACACTGCCCATGGGGCCGGGGCCATCAAAGACAGTTTTTCCCTGCGTCAGACCGCGCTGACTAATGATATCCCCTATTACACCACCGCGGCAGGTAGCCGGGCCGCTGTCGATGCCATTGCTGCACTCGCTGACCAGCAGGTGGATGTGCGGGCAATACAAGATTATTTGCCAAATCACTCCGAACTGTCTTAGACTAAACCTAGATGACTTGAGCAGGTTTTGAGGCAACCACAGGATTGGATATGGAAAAAATCCCGTTTACACAGGTTGGTCTGGACCGGCTGAAAGAAGAGCTTAATTCACTGAAACATACCGAGCGACAGGCAGTAATTAAAGCAATTGCAGAAGCTCGCGAGCATGGTGATCTGTCTGAAAATGCTGAATACCATGCTGCCCGTGAACGGCAGTCCTTTATTGAGGGTCGGATCACGGAATTGGAAGATGTGACCAGCCGTGCTGAAGTTGTGGATATGTCCCGCCTGACCGGAAAAACTGTAACCTTCGGCACCGAAGTCGTGATCGCAGATGAAGTCACAGACGAAGAATCTAGCTACATCATCGTTGGACCTTATGAGGCAGATATTGAAAAGCGAATGATTTCCACATCATCACCAATTGCCCGCGCACTCATAGGAAAGGCAGAAGGGGATTCTGTAGAAGTACAGACCCCTCGTGGTCCACATCCGTATGAGGTTGTCACTATTAAATTAATTGAAATCTGAGCCAGCTTTTCCGTAGTTCAGGCCTCTGATGCCACAGGCACCCCAGGCTGGATTTTTCGCGATCTAATAGACAGTGCAGTTTTCACATGGCTAACATTTGGAGCTGGAGTGAGCTTTGTAGTAAGGAAACGCTGGAAATCATCCCAGTCATACGCCACGATTTTCAGCAAAAAATCTGTTTCTCCCATTAGCATGTGGCATTCCCTGACCATATCCCAATCACCCACCATTTTCTCAAAATCCTGCAGATCTGTCTCTGCCTGGCTAGTTAGCCCTACAAAAGCAAAAATCATCACCGTATAGCCAAGCGCGTCACCATCAATATCAGCATGATAACCGCGTATAACCCCCGAATCTTCCAATGCGCGTACACGGCGCAGACAAGGTGGGGCAGAAATACCTGCTCGTGCTGCGAGCTCAACATTGGTCATGCGCCCATTAGCTTGCAGATCTGCTAGAATTTTTCTATCAACGGTATCAAGCTTGATTTTCTTGGCCATAAGACAGGATATCCTTATTCATTTTGCGGTCTAAATTACGTTTTTTGAAATGCCCTGCATAAAGCGGCGAGAGTGTTAGGATAATGTCATCGCAAAATAAAGCAAGATTATTACAAAAACATGGAATAAAAGAACGATTATGAACAAGAATGACGCCGATCTTCCTCCTCATCAGACTCTGCTGCTAGATGAGGTAAATGCTTTGAAAGCACGCAGTGCGCGCGAAGAGCGACGTAGAAAAAGAGAGAATGAGAGATCTTGGCCGCTCCGCACATGGGTGATTTCTGATGGGACTGCTGGTATGCTGGCTCAATGCATAGCCCTAACAAAAGCAATGGGAATTCAAGCAGAAGATATTAGAGCTGTCCCCACACCCCTTCTGCGTGCCTTTCCAAAACTGGCCAAACTGCCAGGTTGGCAGTTAACGTTGGGGCGCAAGCCAGACTGGCTGAAGGCCAATCAATGGCCGGACTTATGCATTACATGTGGGCGACGGATGGCCGGTATTTCTATTGGGGTGCGGCGACTGGCCATGGGCAAGACCAAAACCATCCATATTCAGGACCCGCATATTGAGCCACATTATTTTGATCTCATGATCACTCCGTGCCATGATGATATTGCACAAAAAGCTGCGAACGGTCAGATGGATGTCCCCAACCTGCTTACCACTACGGGCGCATTGAACTGCCTGGATGAGGCAGAGATTGAAGACGAAGCCGCTGCGCTGAAAATCGCATATAATGATGGCCAGATTGCCGGACGCGCATTGGCACTAGTGATGATTGGCGGGCATAATCGCCGCTATAAGGCCAGAGCGGACGCATTTACGAAATTGGCTGAAGAGCTGGCCGCATTTGTGCAGATGACTGGGGCAAGGCTGGCACTCGTTCCCTCACGCCGCACGCCAAAGCGCGGCTTGTGGGTGCTGACAGAACAGTTGGAACGCCGCCTGGGGGAAGAGGCTAGCTGGGTCTGGGACGGATCTGGTCATAACCCTTATCCGGGCCTATTAGGGCTTGCCAAATTTGTGATTGTCACTAGTGACTCGGTAAATATGACTAGTGAAGCAGCTTTGACCGGCAAACCTTTGTTGATCACCGAACTGGTTGAAGAGCAAGGAAGAATTTCCCACTTTCATCAAATAATGCGGGCACGCAGACATACAGCCCGATTAACAGATGTACTGGCGCAGCCTGAACGTCTGAAAGAGGCCTTTGTGGTGCTGGATGAACGTATCTCAATAAGTGAGGCTGTTTATAAATTTTTTGAAGGGTCTTAGTCCCCCTCATCTTAGTATTTTTTAGTGGTTCTGGCTAACGGTACAGGCGGTCGCCCTCTCCTTTCATATCCTTGTATAGATAGGCGACCTGTTCACCGTAGCCGTTATATATCTGGGTCGCAACTCGTTTGCCTGTGCCCAACATCCTTTCGGTAGCCTGCGACCAACGCGGATGATCCACATCCGGGTTCACATTCGCCCAGAAGCCATATTCATTGGACGCCAATTTTTCCCAGAAAGAAACGGGCCGCTGGTCTGTAAAGGTCATTTTTACTATGGATTTTATGCTTTTGAAGCCATATTTCCACGGTAGCACAATCCGCAACGGAGCTCCGTTCTGTTTTTCCATAGCCCGCCCATACAGGCCGGTGCCGATAAAAGCCATTTCATTCATCGCTTCATCTATCGTTATGCCTTCCACATAAGGCCAAGGGTACCAAGACTGACGCTGGCCAATGGCAACAGATGGGTCAAAAAAAGTTTCCAGTCGGATATATTTTGCTTCTGCCTTCGGCTGGACCAGCGTAACAATGCGCGACATCGGCACGCCTGTCCAAGGAACAGCCATCGCCCAGGCCTCCACACACCGATGTCGATAAAGCCGTTCTTCCTGTGGCCCCGTTCTGGCGATAAGATCTGAAGCATCCAATTGCAGCGGGTTATCTACCAGCCCTTCTATGGTGAATATCCATGGATCTGTGACTAGCTTCTGGGCTTTTCGCCAGATGTTCTTCGAGGAACCAAATTCGTAAAAATTGGTGTAGGTGATGGCTTCTTCTTCGACGGTAACGGGTCTGTCTAGAGTAAAGGTCGGGTTGCGCGTCGCCGGAAAACCGGTAATCGACGCGGCCCTGGCTGATGATACCAGAGGTGCAAGAGATCCGCCCACTACAGATGCGCTAGCGAGCCCAGCCCCAGCGATCCCCATCGTTCGTAACAAACTCCGCCGATTCAGATAAACGCTTTCATCTGTGGTTTTACAATCAATCACATCCCAGGGTTTTTGCCTGCGGATCAACATGACGGTCCTCCTTGCTAGGTGATTTTACCTCGCATTGAATGAAAAATTTGCTTTCTAGAGCATTATACTAATGCAAAGTTAGGGCAATATAGTTAGCAGACAAGCTTTTCCACCAGCGCCAGAATCTGGACTAAGTATGCAGCTTGGCTTTCCTCAAATGTAGACTGGCTGAAAGCAGTTTGCTGATTTAGCTTCAACTTAAAGCGGCACAGGCTTTGATTATCCGTTCCATTGCGTCTTCCAGCACATCTGTCCCAGTCGCATAAGAAATCCGAAAATGAGGGGATAATCCAAAGGCTGACCCTTGTACCGTCGCCACTCCCTGTGATTCCAGCAAGTAGGATACAAAATCGTCGTCTGTTTCAATTGTTTTGCCATTAGGTGAAGTCTGTCCAAGCAAGCCAGCTATATTCGGATAGACATAAAAAGCACCTTCAGGCAAAAAGCAATTGACCCCGTCAATCGAGTTCAGCGCATCAGACACTAATGTCCGTCGGGCCGAAAAATGCAACAAATTCTCTGCCATAAAATCTAATGGACCACTCAACGCTTCGACCGCTGCCCATTGCGCAATCGAGTTGGGGTTGGAAGTGGATTGTGACTGAATTTTGGCCATAGCCTTTATCAGCGGCTGCGAGCCAGTGGCATATCCTATGCGCCAACCGGTCATGCAATAAGCTTTGGAGACCCCATTGACGGTAAGGGTGCGCTGCTGCAAGTCGGGCGCAACCTCTGCCATAGTGGCAAAGGCAAAACCGTCATAAACCAGATGTTCGTACATGTCGTCCACCATGATATTGACATGTGGATGTTGGCGCAAAACCTTTGCAAGGGCTTGCAAATCATCCGCCGAATAACCTGCACCTGTCGGGTTTGAGGGACTGTTCAGAATAAGCCATTTAGTGCGAAGTGTAATCGCATTAGCAAGTGCCTCAGGGGTTAACTTAAAGCCGTTCTCTTGTGGACATTTCACAGGCACTGGCGTTCCTTCCGCTAGCAACACCATATCTGGGTATGAAACCCAGTAAGGCGCAGGGATAATCACCTCATCCCCCTTATCAAGGGTGGCCATCAGGCCGTTATATAAAATCTGTTTACCACCCGTACCAACGGTGACCATGTCGGCAGTACATTTAATGTTATTTTCCCGCGCAAATTTGTTAACAATGGCACTTTTCAACTCGGCAATCCCGTCAACAGCTGTGTATTTGGTTTTGCCAGCATCCATGGCCGCAATCGCAGCTGCTTTGACATGATCAGGGGTGTCAAAATCAGGCTCACCCGCGCCAAGCCCGATCACATCTTTACCAGCGGCTTTCATCTCTGCAGCCATATTGGACACTGCAATGGTTGGGGACGGCTTAATGGCGGATAAACGTGAGGCTAGCATGAAAGACATCCTTTGATGTGATTTAACTTAGGACAATGAGTTCAAAATCCCCTGAACAATCGCAAAAATAAAGCACCGCCTATAAGATGTAAAGACAAGGGCACCTAGCTTCTTCTGCATCATGCCCATATATGTTGCCCCCTTTCCATTGCAAGTCACACGGACTATCTTACCGGAATGGATAGTGAGACTGAAATCATTTGCTCCGAGAATATTTTAACCGATCGGATATCGCAGCCCGCAGATTATGCACTAGAGTCTAACTTTGCGCCCAATGGCGATCAACCGATGGCAATTGAAGAGTTGATGGAGGGTGTAACAGCAGGTGAGCGGGACCAGGTGTTGCTCGGTGTGACCGGCTCTGGCAAAACATTCACGATTGCGCACGTGATCCAACAGGCGAAGCGGCCGACCCTGATTCTGGCGCCAAATAAAACACTTGCAGCACAGCTGTATGGTGAAATGAAAGCCTTGTTCCCTAACAATGCCGTAGAATACTTTGTGTCTTACTATGATTATTATCAACCCGAAGCCTATGTGCCGCGGTCCGATACCTACATCGAAAAAGAATCCTCTATTAATGAGCAAATTGATCGAATGCGCCATTCCGCCACCCGCGCCTTGTTAGAACGTGATGACGTTATCATTGTTGCGTCTGTATCCTGCATCTATGGAATAGGGTCTGTTGAAACCTATTCCACTATGACATTGCGGCTAACGACCGGCGAAGAACATGACCGCCAAACCCTGTTGCGAGCTTTCACTGAATTGCAGTACCGGCGAAATGACCTAACCTTCGGACGTGGGTCTTTTCGCGTACGGGGTGATAATATTGAACTTTTTCCCGCGCACCTTGAAGATCGAGCATGGCGGATATCCCTGTTTGGCGATGAGATTGAAGACATCTGGGAGTTTGACCCGCTGACAGGCGAGAAAACACAAAGATTGGAAAAAATAACAGTCTTTGCCAATTCACACTATGTAACTCCACGCCCAACTCTGCAGCAAGCAGTTAAGAAAATTGGTGCAGAGCTGAATACACGTTTGGTAGAATTTAATGAGGCTAGCAAACTGCTTGAAGCCCAGCGTCTGCAGCAGCGCACGCAGTTTGATCTGGAGATGATCGAAGCCACAGGCAGCTGTAACGGGATTGAAAATTATTCTCGTTATCTCTCGGGACGTGGCCCGGGCGAGCCGCCGCCAACGCTGTTTGAATATCTGCCTGAAAATGCGCTTTTAATCGTTGATGAAAGCCATGTTACCGTTCCGCAAATTGGCGCGATGTATAAAGGCGATTTCGCTCGCAAATCCACCTTGTCTAATTATGGGTTTAGGCTGCCGTCGTGCCTCGATAACCGCCCACTCAAATTTGAGGAATGGGAGGCCTTTCGCCCGCAGACCATTTATGTTTCGGCCACACCAGGCAGATGGGAGCTGGAACAGACAGGCGGGGTGTTCACTGAGCAGGTAGTCCGCCCGACTGGCCTGATTGACCCAGTCTGTGAGGTTCGGCCAACTGAAACACAGGTTGATGACATCATCGCCGAATGCCGCGCCGCCGCTGAGGCTGGTACACGCGTTCTGGTCACCACTCTGACTAAGAAAATGGCCGAAGCGTTAACCGAGTATATGCACGAAGCTGGGATTAAGGTGCGCTACGTGCATTCGGATGTGGACACGCTGGAGCGAATTGAGATTATCCGTGACCTGCGCCTCGGCGTGTTTGATGTGCTGATCGGCATTAATCTGCTGCGCGAGGGGTTAGATATTCCAGAATGCGCACTGGTTGGCATTCTTGATGCGGATAAGGAAGGGTATCTGAGGTCGCGTACCTCACTTATCCAAACCATCGGCCGGGCTGCGCGGAATGCTGAAGGCCGGGTGATCCTCTATGCTGATAAAACCACAGACAGTATGACCTATGCGCTTGGCGAGACACAAAGGCGGCGTGAAAAACAGCAGGCTTGGAATGAGGCCAATGGTATCACCCCGCAGACCGTGAAAAAACAGATTAATGACATTCTGGATTCGGTTTATGAGCGGGCCGACCATGTTAATGTGAGGGTTGCGGGTGCGACGGCACTGATTGAAAAAGATCTGAAGACAGTGATCGCTGAACTAGAAGTTCAGATGCGTGAGGCTGCCGCCAATCTTGAATTTGAGGAAGCTGCCCGCCTGCGCGATGAGCTGCGCCGCCTAGAAGCCAAGGATCTGGGGCTTGACGGTCCAGGCATGGCGAAAGCGGCTGTGGTGCCGCGCGCCTCTGCTGAAATTGATGCTCCTGTGCAGCCTCCTT
>CABYZM010000002.1 GCA_902523435.1 uncultured SAR116 cluster alpha proteobacterium | reverse complement strand
GCCGGCATGTTAAATGCAGAAACTCTATTTGAGGAAGGTGCAGCTGACTATCTTGTTAAACGTTTAGATCAAATGGCAGACACACTTGAACGGGGCTGGCAGGCGCAGAAGGATTTTTCTAGTGATAAGCCCAGACTTGTTCTTTCACGAACCTTGCGTGGGATTACAGAAACACATCATCTAGACCACAAATTCATCAACACATCAGAAGCGCGGCGTCTGGATGCAGTAGCTGGAAAGTTGCAAGAGGTTTTTGCTAAACGCACAACCTTTGTTACAGCCAATGGTGAAACTAGCCTTAAAGGGCCATCCGATTTGGCAGCACATGTTACCGCACTTGGCCGGAAGGGTGCTCAGATAGCGCGCTATAAGGGGCTAGGTGAAATGAATCCCGACCAGCTGTGGGAGACCACACTTGATCCGGATCAGCGTACCTTCCTGCAGGTGAAAATTACAGAGGAAGAAGATGCTAATCAGGCGTTTTCAACTTTGATGGGTGAAGCTGTTGAAGAAAGACGTAACTTTATCCAGGAAAATGCGCTGAAGGTATCCAACCTAGATATCTAATGAAATAATGTTGGCGCCTTTTAACACATCTCGACCCGACCTCCAGGCAGCAGCGCGCGTAAATGGTGAATCCCTTATAGACCCTCAGGCTCTAGTGCTGATCAGGTGGATTGCACTTTTCGGACAGTCTGCTGCACTTTTTTCAGTGTTTTTCTTTCTTGATTTTGCGCCGCCTTTCATCAGCGCTTTTGGTATTATTCTGGTTGGTGTAGCATTAAATATCTGGCAGGCCTGGCGAACAAGACATGTAACGCAAACCTCAGCAGCAGAGCTCTTGATGGCTTTATCGTTTGATGTTATCCAATTGGCAGGTCTGTTGTATCTAACGGGTGGGCTGACGAATCCGTTCTCAATATTGCTTCTGGCGCCAATTGCAGTATCTGCTGCATTGCTGGGTTTCATATCTACTGCAGTTCTAGTGATTGTTGTAGGTGTAACTGCCAGCTTGCTGTCGCGGTTTCATTTGCCATTGCCATTATTTTCGGGTGAGTTTAATCTGCCTCCCCTTTATTTGACGGGCTTGCTGACTGCATTGATGGTCTCTGCTTTATTCATCAGTTTTTATGTTTGGTGGCTTGCTGATAAATCAAGACGGACATCAGCCAGCCTCGCAGCTACACAGCTTGTTTTGGAACGTGAACAGCGAATTGAAAATCTGGGGGCGTTAGCCGCTGCTGCTGCGCATAAGCTTGGTTCGCCTTTAAATACAATCACAATCATCAGCCATGATCTGCAAGATAGGCTGAAAAGGCAGCCTGATTTGCAGGGCCTCAAGGAAGATGTCAGTCTATTGATTGAAGAAGCTGAAAGATGCCGCGTCATTCTCTCTGAACTTGACCGTGATGTAAATACAGATAAATTTACCGATGATGTGACTATGCCTGTTAGTCAGGTTTTGCAAACTATGCTTGATACGAAATTCAAAGAATTATCTGGTTTGCTTGAGTTGAAAACAGGTGCGTTAGACGACAGTTCCGAGCCGCTATCAAAGCCTTTGCCTGACCTGAAATACACGCTTGAAACTTTGCTTGATAATGCCCACGACTATGCAGTTTCCACGATCACGCTTGATATTGGCTGGACTTCAACCGATATTGATATAAGCCTCAGTGATGATGGCCCGGGATTTGGCCCGAATATTTTAGCTCGTGTTGGTCAGCCCTGGAACAGTTCACGTGACGGGCGTGACGGCCATCGAGGGCTAGGACTGTTTCTGGCGGTAACGCTTGTGAATAGTTTGGGAGGACAGATTGAAATTTATAATGAAGAAGTGGGCGGGGCAGCGGTACATATCACGCTTCCCCGTGAAAGACTGACTTCTTGACCGTCCCAAGTAAAACGGCTTCCTTTTGCAGGCTGTTATAAGGTAGGTTGAAAGAGCTAAGAGATGAACAGAAAGCTGTTGATTTTAGATGACGATAATGCATTACGCCGTATGTTGACGCGGGCAATGGAACAACGTGAATTCACTGTCATGGCAGCAGCTGGTGTACAAGAGGCTCTAAGCCATATTCAACACCAAGTACCTGATTATGCTATCCTGGATTTAAAGCTGGAGGATGGAAACGGCCTTGAGGTAGTTCGTAGCCTACAGTCTTTAAACCCAGCCTGTAGGGTAATTATTCTGACAGGCTTTGGAAACATTGCGACTGCAGTAGCTGCCGTCAAAGCGGGCGCGCTGGATTATTTACCAAAACCAGCAAATCCTGATGAGATTGTTAGTGCGCTACTGCAGACTGAAGGAGGACTGCCAGCCCCGCCCGAAGATCCAATGAGTGCAGACAGAGTGCGTTGGGAACATATTCAGCGGGTATTCGAGCAATGTGACCGCAATGTCTCTGAAACAGCACGTCGGCTGAAGATGCATCGCCGAACCCTCCAACGTATTCTTGCCAAACATGCACCACGTAGGTAAAAGATTGAAAACTAAATCGTATATAGTTGTCAGTTAGAGCAGAAGGCACTTAGGTGTTGGCTAGGATAAAGTTCTGGACAACTTTATCAAAGGGTTTTGGGTTGCAAAAATTTGAGCCATAGCTCACGCGCCAAAATAAATTTATTGTCCCTTTTGAAGGAAGGGGATTGTGCGTAAAGGATGCGAGATGAGCAAATCTGAAGATTGGCACAGAGACACAGCTCTAATCCGTTCTGGCATCAATCGCACCGGTTATCGGGAAACATCTGAAGCTTTGTTCATGACCTCTGGTTATGTTTATGAGACAGCTGAGCAAGCTGCAGCTGCCTTTAAAGGTGAGACAGGTAATTTTGTTTATTCGCGTTATGGAAACCCTACACTGTTTGCTTTAGAGCAGCGGTTGGCAAAGCTGGAAGGTGCGGAAGCCTGTCGTGTCTGCAGCACCGGCATGGCAGCTATTTTTGCGTCTATGGCTTGCCAGTTATTTGCTGGGGATCGTGTGGTAGCAAGCCGGGCGTTATTTGGAGCCTGCCATGCGATATTGACAAAAATTTTGCCGCGGTGGGGAGTAGAAGTTGAGCTTCTGGATGGGCGCGACCTGAATGCCTGGAAAGAAGCACTAGCACAGCCTGCAAAGTTGGTGTTTTTCGAAACTCCGTCTAATCCCGTATTGCAATTGGTTGATATTGAGTCCGTAAGCGCATTGGCTCATGCAGCAGGTGCAAAAGTTATTGTAGATAACGTGTTTGCAACGCCATTGTACCAATCCCCACTAACTTTAGGGGCCGATATTGTAACTTATTCCACGACAAAACACATCGATGGTCACGGCCGTTTACTAGGTGGAGCTGTCTTAGGTAAGACAGCCTTTATTGAAGACGTTTTTGTGCCTTTTTATCGGCAAACAGGTGCGGCCATGAGCGCCTTTAATGCATGGGTTATGCTGAAATCACTTGAAACTTTGTCTCTTCGTGTTGAGGTGCAAACGAAAACAGCAAAACAACTGACTGAAAACATAAAACACCATCCTGCTGTGTTATCTTTATCATATCCGGGTGATCGCTCGCATCCTCAATATGAGCTTGCATCACGTCAGATGTCAGGGTCTAGTACCTTGCTTGCTTTCGAAGTCAAGGGTGGCAGAAATGGAGCATTCAAGTTTTTGAATGCGCTTAAGTTAATAGATATTTCTAATAATCTTGGCGATTCAAAATCTCTTGCCTGTCATCCGTCAAGCACAACACATATGAATCTTTCCGAAGATGACCGGCAACTGCTGGAAATAAATGAAGGCCATATAAGATTGTCAGTTGGGTTAGAGCACGCTGATGATCTCACAGCAGATATACAGCAGGCCCTCGATGTTTGCCGAGGCTATTAAGCAGGCGCATGGATCTGTCTCATATTTTGTCTTTAGCGGCCGCACTAAGCTGGACATTGGCCAGCTTGTTTGGACATCAGCCATCAGTAATTCTTGGCTCGCTTCATTTTAACAGAATACGGATGGTCGTATCTGCAGGGCTGCTGTGCATTATGATGGTAGTTACAGGCAACAGCTGGACTTTGCCAGACGGTTTTTGGCTTCCTATTCTTGCTTCTGCTCTCATTGGAGTAGTTATTGGTGATTTTTTCTGTTTGTGACTATGCGCCGCCTGGGGCCGCGTCGCACGGGTATTTTGTTTGCAGCAAATGCACCTCTCGCCGCGATGTTGGGTTGGCTGTTTTTGTCTGAACCTTTGTCAATTCTTAAAATTCTAGCGGTCTTAATTGGCTTTTGCGGCATTTGTCTAGCTATCATCTATGGCAAAAGACGTGATTTGCTTCATGTCTGGGAAACCGTGACACAGCCCCTCTGGATTGGAGTTGGTTCTGGATTAATTGCGGCCTTGGGTCAAGCATTAGGGGTTCTATTGCTGCGCCCTGTGATGGAAGCTGGAGGTGACCCAATGATGGCAACCCTAGTCCGGGTTTCTGCTGCCGCTTGTTTTTTTGGGCTGACTTGGACATTTAGCCAGCCCAAGACAAACATTTCTGTTTATAAGGATTTCAAACTATGTTTTTTGATTATAGCGAATAGTTTTTTTGGATTGAGCTTTGGCGTTTATCTGCTACTTACAGCTCTTGAAACTGGGCATGTAGCTGATGTGACAATCCTTTCCTCCTTTGGGCCGGTTATGATTCTGCCCTTTGTTTGGTATCAAACCAGAATCTGTCCAGCTTGGGGGGCATGGGGAGGCGCTGGGTTGGTTGTGTTAAGTTCAGCCTTGCTGGTCCTGCAATCGTGACAGGTCATTTGGCTGGAGAAATGGATATGTCTCATCAGTTTAGAAAACCACAGCTACTGGACTTTTTTATCCTTCTGGTCCTGTCTGTTATCTGGGGGTCTGCTTTTGGCGCGATTAAAATTGCTGTCGATGGGACGGCCCCGTTTACAGTTGTTGCGGCTCGCACAATCATTGGTGGGATAGGGGTTTGCGTCTGGCTTATGATTACTGGTAGCTGGCGTTTGAATTGGCAGGGCCTGCCTTGGGGCAGATTATGTTCAATTGCCCTTTTAGGCACTTTGCTGCCTTTCTTTTTGATTAGCTGGGCTGAACAATACGTGGATAGTTCTGTGGCTGGCCTTCTGAATGGAACTGGCCCCCTTGTCACTGTACTGGGCGCGCATTTCATTACTCGTGATGAGCTGCTGACAAAGGGTCGGTTGGCTGGAGTTCTAATTGGCATGGGTGGGGTGGCTATTCTCATGTTCGACGGATTGTCCCAGTTGGGGGGGGCTTCCCTGATTGCTCAGTTAGCATTGATGTTAGCTTTTTCATGCTACGCAGGCGGCAATTTAATGGTCAGGGGTGTACATGGGATTACGCCTGTGCAATTAACTGGCTTTTCCCTAATCCTGTCTAGTTTTTGGGCTTTGCCATTGGCTTTCTTTCTTGAGCAGCCAGAACCGATGATTTGGTCCGCAGGTATCTGGGCATCCTTGTTGTGGCTGGGTCTGATCTCGACAGCCTTTGCCTTCAGTTTACGTTATGTTCTAATTAACAGGGCTGGGGCAGGATTTTTATCCAATGTGGGCTATACTATCCCGATGGTTGCAGTTGTCATTGGTGTTGTCCTTTTAGGTGAAGCTGTAACCGTGCCTAAATTACTGGCCCTGCTTGTGATTTTAGCTAGCCTTTATATCACCCGTCGTGCGGGTGTGAAATTGAGGGACTGATATGTATAAAGTTGTTCTTTTTGATGCCTATGGCACTCTTCTCGACGTGGATGCTGCTGCAGCTAATCTTGCAGCTACAAACCGGTTTCCAGAATTAGCTAAATTGTGGCCAGAGCTGGCTGCACTGTGGCGATCCCGTCAACTGAACTATACGTGGTTGCGGTCTCTTTCGCATAGATATGCGCCCTTTTGGCAGTTAACCTGCGACGCGCTTGATTACGCGATGGAAGCATTTGACCTTGAGGATCAAGATATGCGCACAGCTCTTCTGGATTTATACAGAGAACTTGATGCCTATCAAGATGCTCGGCCCGCTTTGGATGCTGTTTATAAAGCAGGTCTTCCGGCGGCAGTGCTTTCAAATGGCAATCAGCAGATGCTCAATCATGCCTTCGCTGCAGCCGGTCTTACAGACAGGCTGGACAGCCTTTTGTCAGTGGAAGATGTTGGCGTATTTAAGCCAGATCCTCGCGTATACCAGCTGGGATGTGATCGATATCAGGTAAGAGCAGAAGAAATATTATTTGTTTCATCAAATGGTTGGGATGCAGCGGCAGCAGGCTTGTTTGGATTTAAAACTATATGGGCAAACCGAGCTGGAATGCCTGTGGAAAGGCTGCCAAGTCATCCGGATTTTATTGCCCCTAGCCTAGATTTTATCAGTGAACATCTGTCGACTGGTTCAGCTAGTACGCGAAGCTAAACAATCTGGCTGCGATGTTATCTCGTACACAAAATATGAAGATAAAACCACTTTTTCTTTTCCCTATTTTTATTCTGCTTGCTGGGGTGAGTGCGCGTGCAGCAGAGTTTATCCTGCCGTCATCAGATTTGTCTGCCCAAGAGGTTGTGGAAATCCAGCTTCTTGGTCTTCAATCAGGTAAAACAGACAAGTCAGCTGGCATCGAACAGGTGTGGATCTTCGCCCACCCGGATAACAAGCGTGTGACGGGACCATTGCAAAAATTTGCAACATTGTTTGATGCGCCAGCCTATGCACCCTTGCTAGGGCACCTGAACTATGTGATCAATGATAAACGGTTTGAAGGGGGTGTGGCTCGATTTGTGCTCACGGTGCTTGCCCGTGATGGAAAAAGTTATGGATATTTATGGGTTTTGCGGCAGGCAACTTTGAGTGGAAATAAGACCGCATCTGGTCAGCATGAGACTGTCTGGATGACAACAGCAGTATCTGCACCGCGTGTAGGTGGGGCCAGTTAAGCGCGGCGGTTTAAATTTACAGAAGATCCTGATTGAATACACAAACTGAACACGTCTATAGTGAGGCCTGTTTTGTGTTTCGATGTATTTGATAAAGCCTGCAAAAGAGAGCCCATTTATGATGACTGATTATGTTATTCCACCTTACCCTCGCGCCAGTGCAGCAATAATGTCTTCTAATCAGCGATTTCCTGTCCGGCGTATTTTTTGTGTTGGGCGAAATTATGGAGCGCATGCCAGAGAAATGGGTTTTAGCGATAAAGAGCCACCCTTTTTCTTCACCAAGCCAGCAGATGCGCTAGTAGAGACGGGAGCAACTATACCTTATCCACCGTTGACAGAAGATTTGCATCATGAAATTGAACTGGTGCTAGCCGTGGGTAAATCAGGGGCAAATATTGATGCAAAAGACGCAATGATGCATGTCTGGGGGGCTGGTGTAGGAATTGATTTTACTCGCCGTGATCTTCAGATAGCTCACCGTGAAAAAGGCCGGCCTTGGGATTGGGGAAAAGCCTTCGATAATTCAGCCCCGATATCACCGCTTATACCGTTGGCAGATATACCCAATGCATACGCTGAATTTACCACTGGTCGGATCTGGCTGAGTGTGAATGGCGAATTACGGCAGGATGCTGATTTATCAGAGCTGATTTGGTCAGTGAAGGACATTATTGCATTTTGCAGCCAATCGGTAAGTCTTCAGGCTGGTGATTTGATTTTTACTGGCACTCCTGCGGGTGTTTCGGCGGTTGGACCAGGTGATAGCCTTTCTGGAGGAATAGATGGTGTTGGCGAAATTCAGATTACACTGTCTAAACGAGAGGTTGTATGATCCCATTAGATATTGAGGCTGCGCAAAAGGGGAGCTTGCGCCAGCTGGCAGATGATCTTTTCTGGGCGCGCTTTGACCTGCCCTTTCGTTTGAACCATATCAATCTGTATATGCTGGCGACAGCTGAGGGGTGGGTGCTGATCGACACAGGTCTGAATAATGACATCACAGCTCAGCATTGGCAGGCTCTCCTGACAGGTCCACTTGCTGGTAAGCCTGTATGCCAAATTATTGTGACACATCATCATGTTGACCATATTGGCTATGCTGGTCCGCTTGCTGCGCTGACTGGGGCGCAGGTCTACACCAGTGCAGCGGAGGCTGAACATGCAAAATGGTTATATGCTTTGGCGGGTGAAGATTTTGGCAACTTACTAGCAGAAACCTACCACCGCTATGGGCTCCCAGTTCAAACGGTAAAAGCCGCTCGAACAGATGGCAGCCGTTATCGGCGCAATACGGCGTCTTTGCCTGAATTCCGGCTGCTTCGGGCAGGAGATGAGATCAAAACATTTGCAGGATCTTGGCGTGTCAGGACAGATAAAGGACATTCAGATGCGCAGATAAGTTTGATGGACAGAGAACGAGGATTGTTTCTCAGCGTTGATTTTTTATTGCCGCGAATATCACCCAATATATCAGCTGATATTCGAGATCCTGACTTTGATCTTTTATCCGCTTATTTCACCTATTTGGAAGAGATGATAGAATTGCCGGCGGACATGCAGATTTTTCCCGGGCATGACTGGCCATTTCGAAATGGCGGTGTGCGGGCCCAGCAACTGATTGACCATCATAATCATCGGCTTGATTTGCTCTCTGCAGCTGCTCAGAAAGCTCCACTGACCGTTTGGTCAGCTATGGATGAGCTGTTCGGTCGAACCTTTGGGGATCACGAAATGTATTTTGCCTCTGGAGAGGCGCGGGTTCACTTAAACCATTTGGTTTCTGTGGGCAGGCTGCATAAGCGGTGTGATGACCGTGGCATTGATATTTTTAAAGCTCAGGATGTAGTCACCGCATGATACGTGCTTTTCCACTTTTGTTTGTTATTCTCTGGTCATCAGCATTCATCAGCGGCAAAATCATCGTTGAGGATGCCTCCCCGTTTGCTGCCCTTGGGTTTCGCTTCGCCCTCGTGGCGTTCGGATTTTTCTGTTTTGCTCTTATTCTGAAAGACAAACTATCTGCTCGCAGCAGAGATATTTTTGAAGCTTGCGGCACAGGCATTTTATTTCATGGGCTTTATCTTGGTGGGGTGTTTTTTGCAGTGTCCAAGGGCTTGCCAGCTGGTATAGCTGCTCTGATTGTCTCACTTCAACCTGTCTTGACAGGTGCGCTTGCCGGACCCGTTCTAGGAGAGGCGGTCACCTGGCGCCAATGGGTTGGAATTATGTTGGGGTTTGGTGGGGCAGCGCTTGTACTTGGCTTGGATGTAGGCGGTGAATTACCTGTCATAGGGCTCGTAGCAACAGGGATTGCCCTGCTGGCGGTAACTGCTGGAACACTATGGCAAAAACGCTTAGGCGACCGCCTGCCTTTATCTGTATTGAATCTATATCAGGCCATGGCAGCATGCGCCTTTCATATTTTGGTTATGCTGGCGATTGAACAGCCGTTTCTGGAATTTACAGGGTCATTCATTTTGGCGATGGGCTGGCAGATTTTAGCTATCTCTTTTGGCGCGTTCTCTATTCTGATGTATCTGATAAAGGTCGGTTCGGCCAGTCAGACCGCCACCCTTTTCTTTCTGGTTCCGCCAGTATCCGCAGTGATGGGCTGGTTGTTTGTGAATGAAAATCTGACCGCTATTGATGTTATTGGTTTGCTGATAGCAACGTTTGGTGTTTATGTGGCAACACGGCCACAAGCTGAAAAATAAATTTCTGCGATTGTGGTCTGCAAAAAACAGAGTTGCACGTCAGAGGTGGCCGGTTAGGATGAAGTGAGCAGGCTATAACCTGTTCTCATATATGCATTAAAAACAGAAAAGGGTAAAGCAATGAAATCAGCACAGGATTATCTTGCAGAGGCAAACGCGATTGTTCCGAAAATTGAAACGCAGGCAGGTATTGCAAAACATGGACAAAGTGGCGTGGTATTTGTGGATGTGCGCGATAGCGCAGCAATTCAAGAAAGCGGAACAATTGCCGGTGCGCTGCGCATACCGCGTGGTTTTATAGAATTTGCCGCTGATCAGGCCACACAGTTTCACAATCCGCAGATGGATAAGGATGCGGAAATTATTCTGGTTTGTGGTGCAGGTGGGCAGGCAGCTTTGGCCGGCCGGACGCTGGTTGAAATGGGTTTCAAACATGTCAGCAATGTTGGTGGCTTTGGGGCCTGGAAAGATGAAGGCGGACCTTTCGAAGCCTGAGGGTGCCCTTTGAAAAAATGAGACCCACTTCTTCGGTATCTGTTGCCATTGTGGGCGCGGGATATACATCTGCCGCCCTGGTGACGCATTTGCTTGACCTGCGGCCGGATGTTGCAGAAAAAATTGCTGTGTTTGGCAAAGGATCTTTTGGTCACGGTGCGGCTTTCGGTACTCTGCACCCTGATTTCAGACTGAATGTGCGGGCCCAGATTATGCAGCTTCGCCCTGCAAAACCCGACCTATTTCCAATCTGGGCTAAAGCTTGTCTGCAGGATGAAGGTGCCTATTGTGAGGCAGGACAATTTTATAGGCGTGCTGATTTTGCTCGCTATATGGACCATGAGCTGAGTCAGCTGCCGTACAACGAAGATGTAAACTTTATCAGGCAACAGGTGATATATGTGCGCTATGAACACAGCTTATCAAAATGGTATCTGCGCACTGATACAGGCGATGAATACACAGCCTTGATTTTGATTTTGGCGACTGGAAATCCTGAACCGAACTGGCCCTGTCCAATTGAACGGGCCTGTCTTCAGCATGAGGGGCATTTGCTAATTAAATCACCTTGGACAGGAAGTTGGCTGCATGACTGTGAGCCAGAAAAAACTGTTCTTCTGGTTGGGGGTGGTTTAACAGCAATGGATACGGTTTATGCATTGGGCAAGGCGGGGCATCGCGGGAATATCCATCTGGTAACGCCGTTAGGCATTCTGCCGCCAGCGCAGACAGGCTGGGTTCCCGCAGAAGCAATCAAATGGCCAGATGACATCTCTTCTGCATCAGCTTTTATTGGATTCATGGCAGGTCATCTAAAACAGCAGCCCCAGTGTCTCTGGACGGATTCAGAGTGGCAGAGCCGTTTTGAAGCTCTGCGCGTTCATCTCAATCCTGTCTGGCGCGGGTTGCCTGCTGCTGAAAAACGCCGGTTGATGGTCCATTTGGGGGGATCATGGTCTCTCACCCGTTATCGTTCAGCCCCGCAAACTAGCCAGATGGCCGCACAGATGATCAGTTCAGGACAGCTAGTTCTTCATACCGGTCGTGTGAACGAGATTTCAGTCGGGAGGAGGGGCAAAAGCTTTTCTGCTTATCTCTGTTCAGGACAGCTGCTCAACACAAATATCATTGTGAATTGCACTGGCATTGGGCGTGACCCCTTGCTTGCGGCTATGATTGCTGATCATGTGATTCAGGCTGATGCATTTGGCTGGGGCCCTCAACTAGCTGACAATCTTCAGCTCTACTCAGGTGATGGCCATCCCTATCCTTCTGGCTATGGGATTGGGGCGATGACAGCAGGCAGTGAAGGGGATGTGGTGGGCGCAACAACCATAGCACGTCAAGCCGCTGGTCTGGCTCATCACCTCACAGATAGCCTATAAACTTTAGTGGATAATTTCATATAAATTCACTTTTTGAACTAGACCTGTCCAGCCTCAAGTTTAAGTATAAGAAAACAACACATAAAGTTCATGACAAGAAAGGCAAATTATGGCTATTCGCTATCTCAAAGAAAGTAAATCGCAGTCTGAGCGCAGGGAAGATGATGCAAAAGTAAAGGCGATTGTTGAGGATACGCTTGGGGATATTGAGGCCCGCGGAGATAAGGCTATTCGTGAGCTTTCAGAAAAATTTGACAAGTATTCACCTGCCTCATTTAAATTGTCTGATGATGAGATAAAGGCGCTGATTGCCGAGGTCAGCCCGCGTGATCTTGATGATATTCGCTTCGCTCAGGATCAGGTCAGGCAGTTTGCAGAAGCCCAGCGTGCGTCCATGACAGACATTGAAGTTGAAACCATGCCGGGTGTCATACTTGGCCATAAAAACATTCCTGTTCAATCTGTGGGCTGTTATGTGCCTGCCGGCAAATTCCCAATGGTCGCTTCGGCACACATGTCTGTGTTGACAGCCTCAGTTGCCGGCGTACCCAGAATAATTGCTGCCACACCGCCATTTAAGGGCAAGCCTAACCCAGCCGTTATTGCTGCCATGCATATGGGTGGTGCGCATGAAATTTATGTTTTGGGCGGCATGCAGGGTATTGGGGCAATGGCCTTAGGCACAGAGACAATAGATCCTGTTCATATGCTGGTTGGCCCGGGAAATGCGTTTGTAGCTGAAGCAAAACGCCAACTGTTTGGCCGGGTGGGCATTGACCTGTTCGCAGGGCCGACTGAAACTATGGTTATAGCGGACGATACCGTTGATGCTGAATTATGTGCGACTGATTTATTGGGGCAGGCTGAACATGGTTATAATTCTCCAGCTGTTATGCTAACTAATTCTGAAGACCTAGCTCGTCAGACTATGGGAGAAATTGACCGGCTGCTGAAGATTTTGCCAACAGCTGAAACCGCCTCTGTGTCATGGGATGAATACGGTGAGGTTATCGTTTGTGACAGTTATAATGAAATGCTGCAGATGGCAGATGAAATCGCCTCAGAACATGTTCAGGTAATGACAGACAGAGATGACTGGTTCCTGGAGCATATGACTTGTTATGGAGCATTATTTTTAGGACCACGCACAAATGTTGCGAATGGGGATAAGGTGATTGGTACAAATCATACGCTGCCAACCAAAAAGGCTGGCCGTTATACAGGTGGACTGTGGGTTGGCAAGTTTTTGAAGACTCATTCCTATCAAAAAGTGATTACAGATAAGGCAGCAACAGAAATTGGGGAATATTGTTCTCGTTTATGCATGCTGGAAGGGTTTGTTGGTCATGCTGAACAGGCAAATGTAAGAGTGCGCCGCTATGGTGGCCGTAATGTTGCATATGGCACAGCAGCTGAGTAATTGGAGGATAAGTTATGGAACTTCCAAAAACTCCCAGTCTGCGGCTTGATGGTAAAACGGCTCTTGTCACGGGAGCATCTTCTGGTATTGGCCTTGCTTGCGCGGTTGCGCTGGCAGAAGCTGGCGCTATGGTGACAGCTGCAGCGCGTTCCGAAGATAAGCTGGACACACTCGTTGAGGCTGCCCAGGGAAAGGGTCTGAAGATGCAGGCTTGCGCTTTGGATGTTTCTGATCTGGACGCTGTTTCTGGAATGCTTGATAAAAGCAATTCATTTGACATTCTGGTCAATTCGGCTGGCATGGCACGTCATGGCCCTGCGGCAGAAACACGTTCAGACGATTTTGATGCTGTTATGGATGTGAATCTTCGCGGCGCTTATTTTCTGTCCCAGATGGTCGCTAGGAAAATGATTGCTGCCGGAATGGGTGGTTCCATTATCAATATTTCTTCCCAGATGGCACATGTAGGTGGGATTGAGCGATCTGTTTATTGTGCGTCAAAATCTGCTGTTGAGGGATTTACCAAGGCGATGGCCATTGAATGGGGGCCGTATCAGGTCAGAATTAACACAATCTGCCCAACTTTTGTGCGCACAGCCTTAACCGAATCGACCTTTCAGAATCCTGAAAGACGGGCGTGGATTGAAAATAAAATCAAACTTGGCCGTGTTGGCGAAGTTGAAGACATGATGGGTGGTGTGGTGTTTTTGGCATCAGACGCGGCCGCTCTTATCACAGGCACCAGCTTGTTGATTGATGGCGGCTGGACAGCTGACTAGCCCTGCACAATATCTGGAACAGACACGCCCAAACTATCTGAAATGGCGCTCAGTTGAGCAGCTATCGTTGCATTCAGCTCAATGCCTTGGCGATTGGCTTCGGCACGTTTTGCGCGTTCAGGATCGCCTGGGATCAGAACTGGCTGTTCTGGTTTGCGCGGGGATGTCTGGCGGATTGAGGTAATAAAATCTGATATTTCAGCAGCGATCTGGTCATCTGTGTTCAGCTTTTCTGGGTCAAGAATAATGGACAGCATGCCATTACAAAATGGGCGGTTACAGGCGTTTGTACCGGCGCCTGTTAAAGCACCTGCTAGCAGCTCGCAGGCCAGCCCAAGACCAGATCCCTTGTGCTGACCGAATGTCTGAATTGCCCCTTTGCCTGCACGCGGATCTGGGACATCTGTTGAAGCTGTTGCGCCATAAATGGTTTTTGGAATTTTTGAATCTGCGCCTGTTTCATCGACCATAGCGTCTGCTGGCAAAGCTGATCCGGTTTTCTGGCTGACCAGTATTTTCCCCTCAGCAACTCTGCTGGTGGCAAAATCGAGAATAAAATGCTGTGTCTCATTATCCTCTGCTTGGTGCGGCACACCAATCGCCACAGGTGCAGTTGAAATGCGCGCTTGTTTACCGCCAAAAGGAGCAACAATTCTTGAACCGGCAACAGTGACAAAATGAATAGAGATAAGACCTTTATCTGCCAGCAGTTCTGCCCAGCCGCCTATCCGCCCCAGATGACCCGCGTTACGCAGCGCAATGATGCCAAGACCATTTTTTTGGCACATATCCTCTGCCCGGTTGACCACATGATGACCCAGTACCTGACCAAAGCTGTACTGACCATCAATAAGACACAGCGTTTCGGAGTCAACCAAAGTTTCATATGCACAAACAGGGCGGACTGTTCCCGCATGGATATAATCAATATAGCGGGGAACCCTGACAATGCCGTGGCTGGGATGGCCACTTGCATCCGCATCAACAAGGTGGACAGCAATCAGAAGGGCTTCTTCATCAGGACAGCCAGCTGTTGCAAAAATCTTTGTCAACCAGGATGTTATTTCATTCACTCTAATCAGCATCTGTGACTCATTTTTTGCATAGATATATTATTCATCACTCGAATAGTGATTTTTTGACAGCGTTAAACCCTTTGTCCAGTCTGTCAAAAGCCTTATTCAGGATCTGTTCATCCTGCGCATAACACAGCCGCAGATATCCCCCTCCAGCTGGCCCAAAGGCTAGCCCCGGGGCTAGACCTACCTTTGTTTGTTCCAGGAGAGCATGCGCAAAAGCCAAACTATCTGTTAAGCCTCTCACAGAAAAAAAGCAGTAAAATGCACCGTCGGGCTCGATAAATGAAATATCCTCAAAGTGTTTCAGACGGGTGCGGGTGAGCGTGAGTGCTTTACTTAACTTGTGCTGCAGTAGGCTGACCTCTGCTTCACCTTGTTCTATCATTGCAAGACCTGCTTCCTGAATAAAACCGGCCGGACAGGCAATGTTAAATTCAGTCAGATGAGCAAAGGTCTTTTCAAGAGTAGCTGGCGCGGTTATCCAACCAAGGCGCCAACCTGTCATTGACCAAGCTTTTGAAAAACTGTTGATCGAAATAAGCAAATCATCCGCATTGGCCAGATGCTGAAATCCTGGGGCTAAAGAGCCATGTTGATATAGCCGCGCATATACATCATCAGCCACAATCCAAATTCCTTGTTTGCGGCAGTGGTCTAAAATGGTCTTTTGTTCTTCAGCAGAGCAGACCCAGCCTGTGGGATTGTTTGGTGAGTTAATCAATAGCGCTTTGGTTTTATGGGTCAGCTTGGTTAGAAGCTCTTCCATATCTAGATGCCAACGCCCATCACGTGCAAACAAGGTTGTTGAGTCAATCTGACCTCCCGCAATTTTAAAACTTTCGCCCAGATTTGGCCAGACTGGGTCAATACACACGACGTGGTCACCGCTGTCTATAAGAGCAAGGGCGGTCAGGGCCAGACCCTGCATGCCAGAAGCGGTTACAGTGATGTTCTGAGTAGTTTTATTCGTGCCGTACAATCCGTTCATGTAACGCGCCAGCGCAGACCGGAGCCGAGGCTTGCCATTATTTGGCTGATAGAAATGATCCCCTGCCAGAAGGGCATTCTGGGCTGCTTCGATCGCTATCTGCGATGTTGGCCACTGCCCTTCTCCAAACCACAGAGGCAGAATGTCCTGCATCTGCATGCCTTTCTCAGCTACATCTCTTATCAGGCTGGATTGCAGATGATGAGCTCGCTCACTTGTCTGTCGCATATTAATTTTTTCTCACTTGGCCTGCTAGGTCATGATGCTCAGTGTGCCGAACAAAATGCTGTTATGACAAGTAAAAAGCCTTTGAAAAGAGATCTGGGAATGAAAAGAAAGTTGGTGCATTTTGCTCGTGACTTTTCAGCCCTTGAGCTTATATCTTAATGCATAAGATAGCATTTAAGCATGACAGACATGCAAGGAAAAGAGGTCAATATGGGACGTTTTGTTTGCGCAGAAACACCGGGAAATGCAGATGTTTTGCAAGTCAGGGATAGATCAACCCCAACCCCTGGTGCTGGTGAGATTGTTGTTTCACAGACAAAAATGGGGCTGAACTTTCTGGACGTTTATCAGACATCTGGTGTCTATCCCTTTCCAGAAAACGATGTTTTTGTGCCTGGGAATGAAGCAGCTGGCCACGTGATCGCTGTTGGCGAAGGGGTCTTAGACCTGTCTGAAGGAGATCGGGTGGGCTATCCAATGCATGTCGGGGCCTTTGCTGAAGAACGGGCGATCCCAGCAAACCGGGTTGTCAAACTGCCTGACGATATCAGTGATGATATGGCAGCTGCCTCACTGCTAAAAGGCATGACGGTAGAATATCTTCTGAATCAGTCTGTACCTTTGCAAGCTGGTGATACAGTGCTGTTTCATGCGGCAGCAGGAGGAGTAGGCTTACTAGCAGGACAGTGGATGAACGCTATGGGCGTAACAGCAATCGGTACGGCCGGGACAGCTGAAAAAGTCGAATTGGCAAAACAGGCAGGCTATGCGCATGTTATCAATTATACAGATGAGGATTTTGTGGATGCGGTCATGGAAATTACAGACGGTAAAGGCGTTCGGGCTGTATATGACTCAGTTGGTAAGGACACCTACCCGGGGTCGCTTAAAGTAATCAAAAATCTTGGTCATTTTATCTCATTTGGCCAGTCGAGTGGCCTCGCATCAGACTTTAAGCTTGGTGATTTGGCCGCAAACGGGTCTTTATATGCGCAGCGCCCAACATTAGCGACCTACATTGCTACAGAGAATCAGCTGGCGGCTTCAGCAAAAAATTTATTTTCTATGCTGCGCTCTGAAAAAATAAAAGTTGCCATTAATCAGCGATTTAATTTGGCCCAGACAGCTGATGCATTTCGCGCTTTAACAGCCCGGAAAACAACAGGCGTTACCCTCATCGAAACCGGGCTGTAAGTTCAGCTGGTCAAACAACTCTAGTTGAATTGCTACAGTTCTTTTGGAAATGATGTGAGCTGGCCTAAACCATAAAGCAGGGGTGTTTTATCACTGCAGGTCAGCTCATAAACCTCACCAACAATGATTTCATGATCACCGCCTGGATAGCGACTCCAGACCCTGCAGCTGAGTGTGGCTGTGGCTCCGTCAAGCAGTGGCAGACCAGTTGGAGACAAATGCCAGTCAAGACCTGCAAAGCGGTCTTTACTGGTTTGGGCAAATGTCTGGCTGATCGGTTTTTGATCAGCCGCCAGAATATTGATTGCAAAGGCTTCAGCTTGTCTAAAATCATCAAGACAAGCAGCCTCAAGCCCGATGCTCCATAAAATCAGCGGTGGATTCATTGAAACAGAATTAAATGAGCTGATGGTCATGCCATGGGGCTGTCCATCTTCTGACACGATTGTAGCGACACCAACGCCTGTAGGAAAACAGGACAGTGCTTTGCGAAAGGCTGACTGGTCAAAGGTCTTTATTTCTGGTTGGGTATGCATGAGGTTCACTGCAGTCTTTCTTTTGCCTTATGTTCGCAAGCTGGCCACCTGACCAGTTTTGTTGATGCTGTGCCTGTTTACCCCAGAAATAGACAAACAGACTAGCCTTTCAAGATTTTATTTTTTATTGATACGTTTTCTTGTTTGTCTTTTGATGAGGATATATGGCCTTATTTAGTTAAAAGTGAAGAAAAACAGGCAAAGACAGCGCCAGAGTGTGTTTTTCAAGGAGAGGCGGATGAAAGTAGACAAAAATAAAGTGGGCCTTGTTGGGATTGGGGATATGGGCAGTGGCCTCGCCAAAAATTTGCTGAAAGCGGGGTTTGACGTATACGGGCTAGATCTGGATCCTGATCGCATGAAGGCTTTTACAGCGATGGGAGGGACAGCGGCCCCGGATTTGGGAGAAGTCGCAGAGAATGCCCGTGCCGTGTTTGTTATGGTCATGACAGGCCACCAGGCCAAACAGGCAATTTTTAGTAAAAATGGATTAGCGGATCATCTTCCGTCAGGCAGTGTTATTATTTTGACCGCCACTATAAAACCTGCTGAAGCTGCTGAAATTTATGAATCTCTTAGCGAACGTGGCCTATCCCTCATTGACAGCCCGGTCAGTGGCGGGTTTCCCGGTGCCCAGTCTGGTTCGCTAACGATGATGGCTGCCGGCAGTGATACGGATATGAAAAACTGCAGTGATATTATGCAGGCTGTCTCGAAAACAATTCATCATGTTGGTGAGGCCGCACCAAAGGGCCAGATTGTGAAAGCCTGTCTGCAGTCTCTTATTGGTTCAGTCTTTTCGGCTACATTTGAAGCTTCTGTTCTTGCAGCGAAAGCTGGTATTTCTGGTCAGACTTTATTTGATGTCTTTTCAACCTCAGGAGCCGGTTGCGGTGTGGCCAATACAGCCCTTGAAAATATCATTGATCGTCAGTTTGAAGGTACAGGCAGTCACATTGCTACCATGCACAAAGATTTAACAATATCTCTGGGTCTTGCTGAGGAACTTGGCGTGCCAATGCATACAGCTGCAACAGCCATGCAGTTGTTTCATGCCGGAAAGACAAAATATCCTAATGGTGACAATTGGGTTGTGACCCGGGTTTTAGAAGACATTGTTAGTGCGGAGCTGCGCCGCTAATTAAAACTTAAGGAACTGAAGACATGAAACTGGGTGTAATTTGTGATGGGATCAGTCGCGATTTGAGTCATGCGCTAAAGGTTATGGATGAATTTGACCTTGATTATGCTGAGTTGCAGTTTGTCTGGGATAAGGAAGTTGGGGATCATGATGCGTCTGAAATTGCAAAAATAAAAGAACTCCTAGATACACATAACAAGCCTGTGTCTTGCTTGTCCCGACATATTTTTGCTGGGCTGACAACAGCGTCAAAAGCAGGGGATAAGGACCATACGCGCCACATGGATTCTTTGAAATGTGTTATTGAAATGGCGCATCAGTTGGATTGTCCTTTGGTGCGCATTATGACTTCAAAAAAGGAACAAATCTTGTGGGGTACAAACGGAGCAGAACATTGGAACGTGGCAAAAGGGGCTTGGGATACCTTGCCGCCCCTGATTGCTCCAGCTGTCGATCTGGCGCGCGCAGAAGGGATCACGCTGGTGGTTGAAACCGGCAATGGCACAATGGTGAATTCGAACTATACAGCGGTGAAACTGATCGATGTGCTGGACGCAAAAGATGTGCTGAAGGTTCTTTGGGATCCGGCAAATAATAGCTGGTGTCATGAGCTGGCCTTTCCAGACGGGTTTGAAACGGCAAAAGATGGATATTTAGGACATATCCATATCAAGGACGTTCAGGTGGATACACCAAAGGCAACGCTGGAAGTGCGGCAGATGGGCACAGGGCAGCTTGCGGATTTATTTGCCCCTATAGCAGGTGGCCTACGGGAGATAAGCTATGATGGTGTAATTTCATTTGAAAGTGTTTATCACCCTGGCAATGGAAATTTTGAAGACGGGTTTAGAACTGGAATTGAACTGTTCAAACAGCATTTTGCCTGAAAAGGCGTTTTAAACTGAGCAGCTTGATGAAAAGGATAAGGGGATATGATGACAAAAGCTGCAAAGCAGTATTTTGATTTGACGGGACGGTCAGCCCTGATTACAGGCGCAACACGTGGTATAGGGTTTGGTCTCGCAGCGGGTCTGGCACAGGCTGGGGCGAAAATCATTCTGAATGGCAGAAACCCGGAAAAGTTGGCAGAAGCGACTGACAGGTTGCGCCTGCAGGATGTGTCTGCACAGACTCTATGTTTTGATGTGCGTGACCAGCCAGCAGTACAAAAGGCTATAAACAACTATGAATCTGCAGATGGGCCGATTGATATTCTTATCAATAATGCCGGTATTCAGCACAGACAGTCTTTAGAAGACTTTGCTTCTGACAAATTTCAGGATGTAATGAACACTAATGCCACGGCTCTGTTTTACCTTGGGCAGGCAGTGACACGGCATATGAAGCAGCGCGGGCAGGGTAAAATAATTAACATTGCCTCTATCATGACGAAAATGGCCCGTCATCATGTTGGCGCTTATGTGACTGCAAAGGCTGCTGTGGGCGGCTTAACCAGAGCTATGACAGCTGAATGGGCAGCGTATGGAATCAATTGTAATGCAATTGGCCCTGGCTATATCTCAACAGAACTCACCCAGCCTCTGTTTGAGGATAAGGCCTTCAGTGACTGGCTAATCACCCAAACTCCAGCAGGTCGCTGGGGTCAGGTTGACGATCTGGTTGGCGCCGCTATTTTTCTTTCTTCTCCTGCCTCTGACTTCATGCATGGGCAGGTTCTCTATGTTGATGGCGGTATGACTGTGACGGTTTAATCAAAAGGGGCCTGAGCAAAAAGCTGCTCTATTCAGCCAATCAAACGAAGGCATTCTGGGATTGGTGTGATGACCTGGCCATCAGCAAAATACTGGATTAGATTATCAACAGTCAGGTCCCCCATTGCGCGGCGTGTTTCAACCGTAGCCGAACCGATATGCGGGGTCAGGACAACATTATCCATCGTGAATAAAACTTCAGGCACATGTGGTTCTGCAGCAAAAACATCTAACCCTGCAGCTCCCAGACTCCCATCTTGAAGCGCGGCAATCAGCGCATCTTCATCCACAACTGACCCGCGGGCCACATTCACAAGGATACCTTCAGACCCTAGTGCTGCTATTACATCGGCGTTTACTAAATGATGTGTATACTGACCACCTGGTGTGATCACTATAAGGGCGGTTACATCATCTGCCAAACGGTTCAGATTATCATAGTAGCGATGTGGGCTGTCTTTCCGTTCTGACCGGGCATGATAAGAAATCTGACAGTTAAAAGCCTCCAGTTTACGGGCAATCGCTTGCCCAATACGTCCATAGCCCAATATTCCAACAGACATGCCATCTACAGCTCTACTCAACGGTGTGTTTCCTTTTTTTGACCAGTTGCCTTTTCGGATATAGCTGTCATTCACGATCAGCTCGCGGCTTACTGCCATCAGCAGCATCAGCGCAGTTGTGGCAACCTCCTCATTCAGTACATCAGGTGTATGGGTGACAAGAATATTTTTGCTGACTGCCTTATCCACATTGATAGCATCATATCCAACCCCGTAATTGGAAATAATTTCTAGATTAGATAGGCGGTCAAGTAGGTTATCTGGCACACCGTCATGCCCCGATGTGGCTATTGCCTGAACAGACGGCCCATTTGCTGCTAGAAACTGCTCGGTATCTGCAATTTTATCAATGTAATGACAAGTAAAGGCAGTGGAAAAGCGTTCTGCCATACGCGGTGTGATCTCCCCAATAATTAACAGAACTGGTTTCACGGCTTCTTCCTTAAATTTTGGCTAGCGTTTATGAAAGACTATTCTGCTTGAGCAATTCGAGATACAGAGCTGAATGATCTGTATCTGCTCCGTCCATCTTTTCGATGAGGGTGGTGTAACGCGTTTTAACCTGCTCAGTCAGTGGTAGGATAAGTTCATGCTGGCCAGCTTCCTCCAGCGCATTATTTACATCTTTTAGCTGACTTCGCGACAGGCCCCCTGGCTCAAAGTTTCTTGTAGTCATCCGCTCGCCATGCTGTTGCAGGATAACTGAATCAGCAAAACCGCCTTTTAACGCATCACGAATAGCAGCAGGGTCAGCGCCACCTTTTTCAGCCAACAACATTGCTTCAGCAACGACCCCAATGGTGACAGCCACGATAGTTTGGTTTGCCAGTTTAGATAGTTGGCCTGACCCGTCAGGGCCAACCCGAACAGGCCTCCCCATAGCACTGAGAACAGATACAGCTTTGGCAAAGACTGCTTCATCACCGCCAGCCATAATAGCTAAACTGCCTGCTTCAGCACCTTTCGTTCCGCCGGATACGGGTGCATCTAGGTGATGCAGGCCCCGCTCGCGCATTAGCGCGGCGTGTGTGCGGGCCTCACTTGGCTTGATTGAGCTCATATCAATTAGGAGTGTTCCTGCTTTCATGGTTGCGACAAGTTCCTGCTCAAATAGAAGATCATGTACAGTTGGCCCGTCACTTAGCATTGTAATTACAATATCAGCCTCTGCGACGGCTGCTGCTGCTGTTGCCGGCACATCCGCACCATCAGCTATCAGGGCCTGTGCTTTGGCTAAGGTGCGATTCCAGGCTGTCAACGAAAAACCGGCTTTTAATATATTGCGGGCCATATGGCTTCCCATGAGGCCTGTACCTAGGAAGGCAATTTTTAAAGTTGAAGACATAGGTTTGTTCCGTTTGATCAAAAAATTAATTTTTATCTGATTGGTCTGTAAAGGTTCATTTGTCCTGTCCAACTGTCTGGGTCTGCTGGCCAAGACCTTCAATCCACACATCCATAACATCACCTTCTTTTAGGTAAATTGGCTCAGGTTTTATGCCCATGCCCACACCTGGCGGCGTGCCTGTTGAGATTACATCCCCTGGTAGTAGGGTCATCATCTGCGACAGATGAGAGATACATTCAGCAACAGTGAAAATCATGGTTGATGTGTTCCCGGTCTGCATACGCTGGCCATTTAGATCCAGCCCCATGTCTAGATTTTGTGGGTCTGCAATTTCATCTGAAGTAACGAGCCACGGACCGATTGGCCCGAAAGTGTCACAGGATTTACCTTTGGTCCATTGGCCGGCCAGCTTAGTCTGGAAATGACGCTCGGAAACATCGTTTGAAACAAAATATCCCGCCACATAATCGAGGGCCTCTTCGACAGAAACATATTTACAAGGAGTGCCAATCACAACGCCAAGTTCAACTTCCCAGTCTGTATGAGTGGAACCGCGGGGTAGCATGACTGTGTCGTTTGCCCCCACCACAGCAGACGTAGCTTTCATGAACAAAATAGGGTGTTCAGGAATGTCTGCACCTGTCTCGGCCGCATGGTCAGAATAATTTAGGCCGATGCACATGAATTTTCCAATATCACCGACACAGGCTCCAAGCCGGGGGGCGCCGCTGACAGCAGGTAGACTGGCTGGGTCAATGTCGTAAAGCATTTTCAGACTGTCCTTTGACAGGGCCGGACCATTGACATCAGCTACATGGCTGGAAAGATCTCGTAACTGACCGTCAGCATCTATAAGACCGGGCTTTTCCCGCCCTTCATTCCCATATCTTACCAGTTTCATTCACTTATTCTCCTTCGAATTTATTTTTCTGTTCGAAACTCAGCACTGAATGTCTCAATGATTATCGCGAGGCACACCTTTAGTACGAGCGATAGATTTATAATCTGGGGCATCGCGCAGAACCATACCTTCTGAAAAAGGTTTGACCATCTCTCGGAAATATTGCTGCCATGGGCTCTGGCTTTCCGGTGAAGGAAAGCCGCCATTTGCGGCCAGCTTTTCTGCACGGTCCTGAAGTTCGTTATCACTGACCAGTATATCTGCACTGCAGTTGTTCATATCTACACGAATGCGGTCCCCTGTCTGTAACAACGCAAGACCGCCCCCAGCGGCTGCTTCTGGCGATGCATTCAGGATTGACGGTGACCCTGATGTTCCTGACTGTCTGCCGTCGCCAATACAGGGCAGTTCTGACACTCCTTGTTTAATCAGATAGGCAGGCGGACGCATATTCACCACCTCAGCACCGCCAGGATAGCCAATTGGCCCTGCCCCACGCATCACAAGAATGGACTGTGCATTCATGTTCAGACTTTCATCATCAATCCGTTTGTGAAAGTCCTCTGGCCCGTCAAACACAAAGGCTGTGCCTTCAAATGCGTTCGGATCATCAGGATTTGATAGGTAACGTTCTGAAAAGGACGAGCTGATTACACTTGTTTTCATAATAGCACTATCAAACAGATTGCCTTTAAGATTCACAAAGCCCGCAGATTGTTTTATCGGCTTATCAACAGTGAAAATCACATCTGAATTTTTGATTTTTGCAGCTTCGCAATTCATGCCAATAGACTGTCCGTTTGCTGTGATGGCTTGCGGGTGTGGCAGCAAATTATGGCGCATCAGTTCAGCAACAACCGCAGGCACCCCACCTGCGCGGTGATAATCTTCACCCAGATAATCACCTGCAGGCTGAAGGTTAACCAACAACGGCACATGATGGCCAACTGCCTGCCAATCATCATTGTCTAGCGCCACACCTAGATGGCAGGCAATAGCGTTGAGATGAATTGGGGCGTTTGTTGATCCGCCAATAGCCGAATTGATCACAATTGCATTTTCAAAAGCATGACGTGTCATGATGTCAGATGGCTTAAGATCATCCCAAATCATATTCACAATGCGGGCACCGGTTTCATAAGAGATCTGTCCCCGTTCACGATAAGGGGCAGGTATTGCTGCTGATCCCGGCAGCTGCATACCCAAAGCCTCAGCAAGCGAGTTCATCGTAGTGGCTGTGCCCATTGTATTACAATAGCCAGTTGAGGGTGAGGAGGAGGTTACAAGGTCAAGAAATCCATCATCATCAATTTCTCCAGCTGCCATTAACTGACGAGCCTTCCAGACAATTGTGCCAGAACCTGTTCGCTCACCTTCATGCCAGCCATTTAGCATTGGCCCGACAGACAGGGCAATGGCTGGTATATCCACAGTGGCAGCTGCCATCAAAAGCGCCGGGGTGGTTTTATCACACCCTATCATGAGCACGACACCATCAATCGGATAGCCGTAAAGGCTTTCAACCAGACTGAGATAGGCCAGATTCCTGTCCAGCATCGCTGTGGGACGCTTGCCAGTTTCCTGGATAGGGTGAACCGGAATTTCCATGGGCACGCCACCAGCAGAAATGATCCCGTCACGCACACGTTTGGCCAGTTCTAAATGGTGACGGTTACAGGGTGATAAGTCAGACCCGGTCTGTGCAATGCCAATAATGGGTTTGCCTGCGCGCAGCTCATCCCTTGTCAGTCCATAATTTAGATAACGCTCTGTATATAGTGCTGTCATTTCCGCATCATCTGGGTTGTTAAACCAGAGGCGCGAACGCAGATTTTCAGTTTTGATTTTGCGGTCTGTCATCGCCTTATCCACTCGCTTCTGTCTGTCTGAATATAGTTTGAACTCTTCTCTTCGATTGGCTTATCAGTCTGAACAACCGCCGTCAATTATGTGCGCCTGCCCCGTTGTTAAGGCACTTTCCGTGCATACCAAGAAGCAGCATGATTTTCTTTACCATCGCCAGCACAGATGCTGTGCCAATGCCCTGACCTGCGGTGATGACAAGGGCGGTCTTTCCTGCCAGCCTCTTTCCTGTTCGTGATGCATCCATAAATTTATGCCCTGTTTTCACTTTTAAGTTGCTTCCTCATCAGCCAAGTTGACTCATGCTATCTATTACGGAATAAATTTCTATTGTAGGGCCTACTGGCAAAAACATAATGACACAATGACATGAATTGAAAATAGTAATTCGCTCTGTCAGTGATTATTTGATGATTAAAAGGAAAGATAAATGCGTGTATTGATTATGGGTGCTGCAGGAATGGTAGGTCAGAAATTACTGAACCGTATTCTTTCCGGGGAATCAGGAATAGATAGCTCATCTGAACTTTATCTTCACGATATCGTTTCTGCTCATGTGCCTTCCGGTGCAGATGGCTGTTCTGTTCTAGTTGGCAATGTTGCTGACCCAGCTGAAGCTAAGAAACTTGCAGATTTAAAGCCTGACCTGATTTTTCATCTCGCTTCTATTGTGTCAGGAGAGGCAGAGCTGGAATTTGAAAAAGGCTGGCAGATTAATATGTCTGGCGCTTGGTCACTTTTGGAAGCTTTGCGTGTTCACCATGACCAATCCGGGGGCAGCTACAGGCCAAAACTAATTTTCACATCATCTATTGCGGTTTTTGGGGCGCCCTTTCCTGCAAGAATAACAGATGAGTTTTTCTGCACACCGCAGACATCATATGGTGCGCAAAAGGCGATTGTTGAGTTGTTGCTTTCTGATTATAGCCGAAAGGGCTTTATTGATGCGCTTTCCATTCGCCTACCCACTATCTGTGTGCGTCCCGGCAAGCCAAATCTGGCAGCCTCTTCCTTTTTCTCTGGCATTATCCGTGAACCGCTTAATGGTGTTGAAGCAATTTTGCCGGTCAGCGATAATGTGCGTCATTGGCATGCCTCGCCACGCTCTGCGGCGAGGTTTTTGACGCATGCCGCAACTCTTGATTTGGACGCTCTGGGTAGTCGGCGTGCACTAAACATGCCAGGCGTGTCTTGCACTGTTGCTGAGCAGATTGAGGCTTTGCGGTCAGTCGCTGGAAATGACGTGGTAAAGCTGATTAAGCCTCAACTTGATGAACAGATTGTCAAGATTGTTGCGGGTTGGCCTCGTGATTTTCAGACGGATCGCGCGCACACTTTTGGATTTGAAAGTGAAACAAATTTTGAGCAAATTATACGCATTTATCTTGAAGATGATTTGCCAACAGTTTCTTGAGAGATTGAATTAACCCACTTCAGTTACAAAGAAAGGGTGAAGATTTTTCATGCCTCGAAAATAGTTTTATTGAAGCGTTGCATGTGTAGCTTCAATCACAATGCCATAAAATGCGAATTAAATTTGACAAACTTGGTCACACTATTTTTTTAGCGCCATCTATTTGTTGAAGTATTAATACCATCCTGAATAAAAATTTTTAACCGCTGGCATTATGATTTCTGAAAGCTCTCTTAATTTGATCTCCTCTGGGGTCTTTGCCCGGCTAAGGACTTTGCTAATTTCTTCCAATAAAGCGTCTTCGTCTACTCTGGTAAATTTGCCCTTGTTGAATACCACATTGCCATCAATTATGACCGTATCAACACTTTTGCGCTTGGCTCTCCTCACTATAATATCTGGTAGAGGTATATCAAAATCTTGGTATGGGAAAGCTAAAGAGTTCAAATCTAGAAGTAAAATATCTGCAAATAGGCCTTTTTCAAGTCGACCAATCTTTCCGGAAAAAGGTGTGCTAGCTGCACCATGTTCTGTTGCCATTCTTAAAATTTCTGCAGCGCTTGGGTTTGGCGAAGAATGGCCGGGTGGTCTATGTAAAGTATAAGCTAGCCGCATCTCTTGTAGCATATCGCGGTCATCATTTATTCCGGCCTCATCAATACCTAATGCTATTGGAATATTTTTTGATAAAAAACTAGCTAAATCAGCTTTGCCGCTTTTGAGACGTAGATTTGATGAACAATTATGACAAAGACAACCTCCACTCTCTGCTAAAAGATCAACATCATCTTTTGTCATCCATACACCATGCCCAATAGTAAGCTGAGGACCTAAAAGCCCAAATTTATCTATATATTCCAATGCTGATTGGCCTATCCGACGTCTGGCGTACTCGGCCTGATAAGGTGTTTCCAACAAATGCATGTGTATTTTTGCACCTGTGTCTACTGCTACTTCTGATATTGTTTCAAGCGCTTTGTCAGAAAGCCAATGTAAATTGGACGGGGCTAATTGTATTTCAATTAAATTAGTCTTTGCGTGTTGCTCTGTTAAAATGTTGAATATTTCTAATTGCTCACTGATTGATAGGCTAAAGCTTTCAAAGTACTTTTTTAGCGTTGGTCGGTGTTTCGGTGGAAGAAGAGCTAGACAATTTTCGTCAGAATCGTAAATCATGCGGTTTTGGTCACGAAGAGCAAACGAATATGATGCTCTCATACCGATCTGCTCATACGCGGCAATTATTTCGTTAGACTGGTCAAGAACTGACGGTAAATTTCCGGGCGCGCGACTTTGAAGATGCTGTACTGTAGTGACACCTGACGATATCATCTCAAAAGCGGAATAAAGTGTGTCTAATGTTGGCGGTACGTTTCGCATCTTTAAGCGTTCAGCGAACCAAAGCTCCAGTGGGTGGTCTTGAGCTCCCAGTTGAAAAGGTGTGACGCCCAAATGATGATGCGCATTCACTAAGCCGGGCATTGCAAATAGATTTTCTCCTCCAATTTCTGGAATTTCTTCATATTTTTGCCTTAATGCACTGGTAGGACCAATCTCATTTATTTTGTTATTTTTTACAAAAATTGCCTTCCCCTCAACAATCTCTGCTCGCCCTAGTCTGTCAAAGCCTAGAAGGATCTTTTTTGCGATAATTAGCTTTTGGCTATCGTTCATTCTATCTCCAATATTTGTTTATTCATCTACAAAAGTTTTACTAAAGTAAATGTAAATGGATTTTATGCAGTCGTTAAAGCAGGTTTCTAAAGGATTCTTATATTGACGTTACATGCAATAAGCTCAATTTCCCGCAAAACCTCCTCCTACGTTGTGCATTTTATGCACCGTCTATAGTAATTTTTGGCAGTAGAAATCGGCAGGGCGGTTGGTAACTTTAGTCATGGTGGTGTTATCGGCTTAATAAAATTAATTTAGCGTCTAGTCTAACTTCCTATCGAAATATCGTGGTCGTGAGTAAAAAAAGAAGTTTACTCGCTTCTTAAAGCCGAAATAGTTTCATCATAAAGTATTTTAAGTAAATCCTGTTTACGCTGTTTCTTAGTCATCAATCAAATTTTTCAATCTTTTATTACAAATAACTAACTAGTCTAGCTCATTTTATAAAGACAATCTTGCCTATCATAAAGATGAGATTGGCTGGACAATTCTCAGCTCCGGAAAACGAACATCTTATAATGAATAGAAAAAGCTAAAATTTATGTACTATGAAAGCGTGATAAAAAACTCGATGGTGGTTGCAGCTAATGGAACTGTTAATTCGGATATCGGTATAACAAACGGCAAGATAGCAGCAATCGACTCCAATCTAGATGGTAAGCATGTTGTTAATGCAGAGGGTCTAGTCGCGTTACCAGGTGGTATCGATAGTCACGTGCATATCTCTCAACCTTCCGGGCCAGGTGTTGAGATGGCTGATGATTTTGAAACAGGTACTCGATCTGCTGCTTGTGGGGGTAACACAACGATCCTTCCTTTTTGTCTTCCTGAACAAGGTCAAACTCTTCGCGAAGCCGTGGCAGCTTACCGCAAAAAAGCTGAAGGTAAATGCATGACAGACGTTTCATTTCATCTGATTGTAAACGATACTGATCCAGTTACCATCGGGCAAGATTTACCAGCGCTAATTCAGGCTGGCTACACTAGTTTTAAGGTATTTATGACGTATGCCAACCTTGCCCTGAGTGACAGACAAATCTTAGAGGTTATGGCTGTGGCGAAGGAGCATAATGCAATGATTATGGTCCATGCAGAAAATGAGGATGCGATTGAGTTTCTTCGTGACAAAGCTGAGCTAATTGGTGACACGGGCCCTTTTTATCATGCACCCACACGCCCAATTCCTGTTGAAAGGGAGGCCACCCATCGTGCTATCTCGCTGGCAGAAATTGCAGGAGTTCCACTTACTATAGTACACGTTTCTAATGGTGAAACTACTGAAGAAATTCAGCGCGCTCGCCAGCGTGGATTAAAGGTTTTCGCAGAAACTTGTCCTCAGTACATCACTCTTACCGCTGAAGATTTAGACCGTGCAGGCTTTGAAGGTGCAAAATATGTATGCTCTCCGCCACCACGCTCGGCACAAGAATGGCCAAAAATATGGGATGGAATTCAAAATAAAACTTTTGATATTTTTTCGTCTGACCACTGTCCATTTCGATTTAACGATTCGGCTGGTAAGGATGCCCCCGGTGCAAGACAAAGTTTTCGAAATATTCCAAATGGAATACCGGGAGTAGAAACCAGATTACCAATACTCTTTTCTGAGGGAGTAGTGAAGAAGCGTATTTCCCTAGACCATTTTGCTGCCATCACGGCAACCAACCACGCTCGTCTTTACGGACTTTACCCACGCAAGGGTGCGATAGCGGTTGGAGCTGATGCTGATGTAACGCTTTGGGATCCAAGTCTCACGAAACCAATAAGGCAGTCTGACTTACACCATGGATCAGATTACACCCCGTGGGAAGGTTTTGAGGTAACCGGTTGGCCAGTCTATACTATATTGCGCGGAATAACGATCATGAAAGACGGCCAGCCAATTGGCTCACCTATCGGCCAATATCTTGAACGTGGGGTAGCTGATGTTCTATAAGAGCACTTACCTCGCTGCATGCAGCAACCAAAGGCTGTATCAAGGGAACTTTTACCTGAGACGAAATTCTGCTCGCAGCTTGGCTAAGTGGGCCACCACCGATGATAACGCGCTTGGCTCCCGCTTTTTTCGCTATTTCACAGGAAGTTATCAAAGCATAATCCAACGCATCAGAATTGGATGCCAGAACCAATGGATCTTCCTCCGTGGTGTGACATCCAAGATAAGTGTCACCCCCCTCAGCTCGCATCATTTCATCTATAGAAGGGGCCAATTTTGGAGTGGTAGTAACTACGGCAAAGGACACTCCACTCAACACTGCTTCTCGCGCCGCAGCAGCTGCAATTCCTATTACTGGAATATCCATACTACCAGCCAATCTCTTAGCACCAGGATCGCCGAAAGCAGCCACAATCAATGCACTTGCCTCCGGAAAAACTGCTTCAGATATTTGATTTGCGGCCTCGTAAAGCTGGTCTTGATCAACAATCATTTCTGGTCCCTTATGATTTGTCCAGCCCATTACATTAGGCAAATATCGTCTGGTTATGCCAACCATGTCTTGTGTCGTTTTTTGGGAGCCATTTGGATTAATTATAAGAACCGGTTTCATAGGACGGAGTATTTCATATGATATCTGACTTGGCCAGTACTCGTCTTGGAATGCTTACGCCTTCCTCAAACACTGTTCTTGAACCTTTGACTTTTTCTATGCTGGCCAATCAATCTGACATCTCGGCCCATTTCAGCCGCTTCAGAGTGCTAAAGATATCGTTGGAAGCTGACTCAGTGGACCAATTTAGTAATGTTCCAATGTTAGAGGCAGCAGATTTACTAGCTGATGCGAAAGTTCAATCTATCTGCTGGAATGGTACGTCATCAGGCTGGTTAGGTTTTGAAAAAGACTCTGCTTTAATTTCGGAGATCGAAGCCAGGACCGGTATCAAAGCTTGCTCTTCAATTTTAGCTATGAATGAGTTGCTTGCGAAATTCAATGCAAAAAGGATTAGTTTTGTTACGCCCTACCTAACTGAAATTCAACAAAAAATCCTTAATAACTATCGATTAGAAGGGTATGAGATTGCTGCTGAAAAACATCTTGGAGATCCTGGTAATTTTTCTTTTGCAACGTATGCCGAGGCAGACATACTAGAACTTTGCCGAGCTGTTGCTAACGAACAGCCCGACGCAATACTGATTTTTTGTACAAACTTTAGAGGAGCCCAGTTGGCTCCACTTATTGAAGAAGAAACTGGAATAACAGTTCTAGATAGTGTCTCAACTGCACTTTGGAAATCAATCAAGGTGGCTGGAGGGGAACCTAAAACCATCCATGGCTGGGGACGCTTATTTGATGTTTGAACGAAATCTTATTGGATACGCAGGTTCTAGGCCAGAAATTATCTGGCCTAATGGAGCGCGCGTAGCAATTTCTGTGGTAGTGAATTTCGAAGAAGGGGCCGAACTTCAAGTGGGAGATGGTGATTCAGCTTCAGAACTCGTTGGGGAGATCATTAGTGTCGTGCCAAAAGGGCAGCGTGATCTAGGTCAAGAGCAAATCTTTGCTTATGGCACCCGAGTCGGTCTGTGGCGTTTTCTTGACGTATTAAAAAATACCGATACACCTGCTACTTTTTACATGTGTGGACGAGCAGTCGAACGTAGCCCTCAACTTGCTCGCGCTGTCTCGGACGCAGGGCACGAAACAGCATGTCATGGATGGTTATGGCGGCCGAATGCAGATTACACTGATATCGATAGTGAAAAAAATGATCTGATTCGCGCTGGTGAAGCGATTAAAGCGGCAACTGGTCAAAAACCAGTTGGATTTTTTTGTCGGGGTTCAGAGAGTTCTTGGACCCGAAAACTTCTGGCAAATGAAGGCTATATTTATACATCCAACGCTTTTGATGACGATTTACCTTACCACGATAGTTCTGGTCTTATCGTTGTTCCATATAATCTTGATACTAATGATATGAAGTTTTTTCACCCTAACGGTTTTGTTAGGTCTGCGGAAATGTATGAATATGTATGTGATGCGGTCGAGCAACTTTTGCTTGAAGCGCGCGCAGGAAAGTCTTCAACATTATCGATCGGGTTTCATCTGCGTATAGGCGGCAGACCTGCACGATTTCGCGCTGTTACAAAAATTCTTGAATATCTGGCGGATTTAGACGCTCAGATCTGGCGGGCGCGTCGAATAGACATAGCTCGTCACTTCGCAGCTGTATCTCAAACAGCAAAAACTTAACTCAAATGGAGATAATGAATGAAATTTACATACAGTTTCTTTGCACTAGTGGCAACATTGGTAATGAGCGCCATGCCTGCAGTAGGCGAGACTACAATCCGCGCTACAGGGCTCGTTTCTACGCATAAATTCCACACTGCTCTAGAAAAGCAATTTTACGCCGAACTAGAGGATAAAACCGGTATTGACCTCGCAATAAACTTTAATCCTTTAGACGTTGTTGGTGTCGATATGCAGGATACTTTGAGGATGGTAAGGACAGGTGCATTTGATATTGTTCAAAGTACCGTAGGTGCGGCCGCTCGTGACGATGCATTTCTTGAAGGAATTGATCTTATCGGTGTATCAACCTCGATGGATCAACTAGAAGAAGTTGTAAAAGCTTTTATGCCGCAATTAGAAAAACGTGTTGCAGAAAAATTTAATGCTAAACCTTTAGCAGTGTGGCCCTATGGCCCACAGGTTTTTTACTGTAATGCCGAAATAAAGAGCCTAAATGACTTCGAGGGCTTAAAAATTAGGTCTTACACGTCATCTATGTCAACTTTGATTGAAGCCTTAGGTGCCACGCCAGTGACTATGAGTTTCAAAGAAGTTTACCCTGCACTTCAACGTGGTTTAGTAGATTGTGCTATTACATCTCCAACATCTGGTAACACTGGAAACTGGCCTGAAGTAACAACACACTTTTTACCTCTTGGAATTTCTTGGTCTGTGAATGCACATTTTATAAACCTTGATAAATGGAATAGTTTTTCGGACGCAGAAAAAGCAAAACTAGAGAATGAATTTACTGATTTCCAGAATGCTTTTTGGGCGCTGGCCAAACAAAACAATGGCTGGGCTATTGCTTGTAACACTGGAGGTGATGGGTGTGAAAACTATACAAAATTTGGCATGACTTTAGTCGAACCGACTCCGGAAGATCAAGCCAAGGTCACAGCTGCCACAATGGACAAGGTTTTGCCTGGTTGGGCAGAGAGTTGTAATGCTGGTTATGCAGATTGCTCTAAAGTATGGAATGCTACTGTTGGAGCAGTTCGGGGCATTGAATTAAAATAAACAACAAAGAGGCGTGCAGTAGTGCGCGCCTCTAAAATAAGAGAGTTCATATGCGCATTGTTGGAATATGTGGCGGATATGCCTGTTTGGGTTTATCCTTTTTAATTTTTTTTGAGATAATTGCACGCAAACTCTTCAACCACTCGCTTCAGGGAGTGGATGAAATCGGTGGTTATGTAGTTGCTATCATAGGCACCTTCGGTATGGCACTAGCAGCTGTTGAAAGAGCTCACACGCGCATTGATGTTCTACTTTTTAGGTTACCAAAAAAGGTTCAAGCTATTCTAAACCTTATTTCATATATAGCATTAGGGATTGGCGCTGCTTTTATGGGGTATATGGGATGGCATACTCTTGATGAGAGCCTTACGTTTGGATCAGTTTCTTCGAGTCCGCTTCAGGTACCTCTATGGATACCTCAATCACTTTGGATGACTGGCCTTATAATCTTCGGTTTATCTGCATTATGGACTGCATTTCGAGGTGTTTTGGCTCTTCGCATTGGTCTCAAAGAAGCAGAAGATGTGCTGGCCCCACCTACTATTAGTGAAGAAATTGAAGAGGTCCGCAAATGATCGATCTTACCGGAGCTGTTTTTGGTTTTTTTATAATGTTGGGTCTCATGTTTGTTGGTCTGCACGTTGGCATAGCAATGCTTGCAACAGGGGTACTCGGTGCGATGATCTATTTTGGCCCACCAGTTCTGCTCTCTTATGGAACAAGTCTTTGGGCAGTTATGAATGACTTTCTTCTAACAACTATTCCACTCTTTGTACTTTTAGGAGAAATTTTGCTTCGTGCTGGCATTACTCGCAACATGTACGAAAGTCTTACAGATTGGCTTAGCCGAATGCCTGGTGGTCTTTTACATACGAATATTGGAGCATGTGCAATGTTTTCGGCAGTCTCAGGGTCTTCAGTTGCAACAGCCGCTACTATAGGAACTGTAGCACTTGATGAGTTCAAACGTCGCGCTTACAATGAACCTCTAGTCTTAGGCTCAATTGCCGCTGGTGCTACATTAGGGATTCTGATACCTCCTTCAGTCAACCTAATTATTTATGGTGCATTAACGAATACATCGATAGGCCAATTGTTCGCAGCAGGTATTTTGCCAGGGATCCTGCTTACCGTTGTTTTCATGACAATCATAGTAATTGCGGTTCTTTGGAAGCCATCACTGGCCGAACAAGTTACTGAAGTACCCCCATTAAATGAGCGCCTATTTCGTCTACGGCACCTCGTTCCACCCTTAGGTATTTTTGTAATCGTTATGGGTGCAATTTATGGTGGTTGGGCTACTCCAACAGAAGCGGCAGCTCTAGGGGTCGTCTTAGCATTTGGCCTTGCTGCAATTAATCGTGAATTGAGTTTTCCTATGCTACACGAAGCCTTCATAGCGACAATAAAGACTTCAGCAATGCTACTTTTTATTATTACTGCAGCATTTTTCTTGAACTTCATAGTTGGCTTGCTTGGAGTTCCGCAAGCTATGAGTAGGACTGTTACTGATCTGGGCCTAAATGCCACACAAATGATTTTAATCCTCGTATTGTTTTATCTGGTCATGGGGTGTTTTTTGGAAACTTTATCGATGATGGTGGGCACCATCCCAATTGTGATGCCGGTTATACTACATCTTGGAATCGATCCCGTCTGGTTTGGTATCTTCCTAGTAATTATGATGGAGCTAGCCTTAATCACGCCACCTGTAGGAATGAATCTGTATGTAGTTCAAGCTGTTAGGGGTCGTGGAGAATTAGCGGATGTCTATCGAGGAATTCTTCCTTTCGTGGCGGCAATGCTGCTAACAGTTGGGTTTATAATTATTTGGCCGGAAATAGTATTGCTTGTACCAGAGGCTTTGTTTTGAATTTAGTCAAAAGGCAAAGCATTTGCCAAACAAAACCAATGAAATGGGTACTTTACAGCTTGGCGCTACCAAATAAAATCTCGCAACTATGAAGAATGTCGTACAGTTCTTTGCTCTACCTTGCAAACTTATTGCACTGGATAAATTCATTTATCTATTGTTTTTAAACATAAAACATTTTTATCTTGCACCGTTTTGAAAATGATCTGCACACTAGGACCAGCTACTCTGAATTAGCAGGTCGGGGCTAAGAAACCTTTACAGAGTTTCCAATACGACAAAATATTTTTGTTGCGTTGTACATTACGTTTCAAACTATGTAAGGTAACAATGACAGTCATTTCGCCTATCTAGGAAGTTTGTTAGATGAAAAACTTTATCCGTCTTAGTGAGATAGATAATGTGGTGACTGTTACAGCTGAGCTTGATTCCGGCGTTCAGGTTGAGCAGGTGATAACAGTGGGTCTCGTGCCTTGCACACATAAAATCGCCACGGCTAAAATCAAGCAAGGCCAAGCCATTCGAAAATATTCACAGATAATTGGCTATGCCAGTACAGATATTCAGCCCGGTGAACATGTGCATACGCATAATGTTGATTTTCGCAACACTTCAGCTGATTACGAATTTGCCACAGACTTGCAGTCCGTGGCTGTGGTGCCTGAAACGTCCAGAGATGCTTTTATGGGCTATCGGCGGGGAAACGGTAAAGTTGGCACACGAAACTATATTGGCATTTTGACATCTGTAAATTGTTCAGCAACAGCCGCTCGGATGATTGCCTCCGCCTTTGGCCCGGATGAGATGACAAAATATCCCAATGTTGATGGCGTTGTTGCTTTTGTTCACGGTACTGGGTGCGGCATGGCTGGTCAGGGTGAGGGTTTTGATGCGCTACAGAGGGTGTTATGGGGATATGCACGCAACCCAAATCATGCTGGTATTGTGATGGTTGGGCTAGGGTGCGAGATGAACCAGATAGACTGGCTGCTGGAAGCATATGGTTTGAAACAAGGTCCTCTATTCAAAGCGATGAATATCCAGGATACACAAGGTCTTGCTAAAACAGTTGAGACAGGCATCGAAATGGTTCGAACTATGCTGCCGGAAGCGAACAAATGCCAACGCGAACCGTGCCCGGTATCTGAACTCATGGTGGCTTTGCAATGCGGGGGCTCTGACGCCCTTTCAGGGATTACAGCTAACCCAGCTCTTGGCTATGCGTGTGATTTGCTGGTTGCACAAGGCGGTACAGCTGTTCTGGCGGAAACTCCTGAAATTTATGGCGCGGAACATCTGCTGACAAGGCGGGCCTGTAATGAAATAACAGGCCAGCAATTGGTCCAGCTGATTAAATGGTGGGAGGATTATACGGCTCGTAATAGGGGCTCCATGGATAACAATCCCAGCCCTGGAAACAAAAAAGGTGGCTTAACGACCATTCTAGAAAAATCGCTTGGTGCAGCAGCGAAGGGAGGAACAACACCGCTGAATGGGGTCTATAAATATGCCGAACCAGTAACTGCAAAAGGTTTTACCTTCATGGATTCGCCAGGCTATGATCCGGCATCTGTCACTGGTCAAATTGCTAGTGGTTGCAATCTTGTGACCTTCACCACTGGCAGAGGTTCTGCCTTTGGCTCAAAACCGTCTCCTTGCGTGAAAATTGCCACAAATACAGAGATGTATAAAAGATTAATTGACGATATGGATATTAACGCCGGTGCTATGTTGACTGAAAATTTGAGCCTTGAAGAAAAAGGAAGTGAAATCTATCAGTTACTGCTGGATGTCGCCTCTGGACAGCAATCAAAATCTGAAGCTCAGGGATTGGGTGATTACGAATTTGTCCCTTGGCAAATTGGTGCAACGATGTAGATTTTTTAAGGAGAGCTTGTTTGTTCGAAAAGACTTATTAAAAGGAGTAGGAGGAAGATTTGACTCAGATGCAAGGCGAATGTCTCACTGCGGAACAGGTCAGTTTTTTTAATGATACAGGCTATCTTGTTCTTGAAAATCACCTTGAACTTGATGTCATTCAGGATATTCGCAACGAGATCGCTAGACTGGAGTTGCTAGCTGTTGGTATGACGGAATCAGATGATAAGTTTGATCTTGAAGACAGTCATGAGCCGGATGTGCCACGAATCCGGCGGATAAAGTTGCCACATAAACAAAGTGATGTTGTCAAAGAGCTTTTATATTCAGACTCAATTCTTGCCCCTGTTAGGGATCTGATTGGCCCAAATGTCCGGTTGCGGACAACAAAATTAAACATGAAGTCTGCTGAATATGGTGCGCCCATTGAGTGGCATCAGGATTTGGCTTTCTATCCCTATACTAATGATGATGTATTAGCGGTAGGTATTATTATCGATGATATGGAATCAAAAAACGGACCATTGATGGTTTATCCAGGCACGCATAAGGGGCCGATATACAACCACCACATCAATGGGGTATTCGCAGGTGGTATGAGTGTTTTAGATGCTGGATTAAAGTCAGAAGACGCTGTTGAGCTTAAAGGCCCTGCTGGCTCTGTGTCCATTCACCATGGGCGAATCGTGCATGGGTCTGCAAAAAATACGTCTGATAGGTCTCGCCGTCTTATGTTCTTTGAAATGACGGCTTCCGATGCTTTTCCAATATTTGGTAGTATGGATGCCTTTAAGGATATAGAATATTTTAATCAACAAATTCTATGCGGTGAACAAATTCTTGAACCACGTCTAGAAAGTATTCATTTGCGCATCCCTCAGCCACAGCCTGATATGAATAAATCTATTTATGAAATTCAAAAAGGGATGAAAGCTGCGGATCTCATGAGATAAAAATTTAGAACAGCAGTCACTCGACAATACTAGGGCTAATCAATTGAACTTTTGAAGTCCAATTTTTTGCTCAAAAATTCAACATCAGGCAGTTACGTGAATTTTCAATGGTGCTAGACAAGCATTTTTGTATCTCCGTCGATTGAAATAGCCTGCCCGCTTATCATGCGGCCTTTTGTACTTGCTAATAAAAGAATTTGGTCAGCAAGATGTTTCGGACTGACGTAATCTTTTATTGAGGAAAAAGATAGAGCCTCTGCTTCAACATCAGCAAAAGATAGCCCTCTCTGCTGAGATTTTGCCTCAATGACGCGTCTGATTCTGTCGCCGTCCACAAGCCCGGGTAAAATGGCATTCACACGAATATCATCTTGCCCCAGTTCAATAGACAGGGTTTTTGTTAGGCCAACTACACCCCATTTTGCGGCGGCATAGGGTGATCGCAGGGGAAAGCCAAATTTTCCAGCAGCAGAAGATAGATTGACTATGGATGCATTTTTGCTGTCACGCAGGTAGGGCAAAGCCGCCTTAATACAGTAAAACTGGCTGCTTAGGCAGATATTGACACAGTTATGCCAGGCCTCATCATCAATATCCTCGATGCGAGCTGTTGGCCCGGCAATGCCGGCATTGTTCACTAGGCAATCTAGCCCGCCCATCTCATCAGCCGTGTTCTTTATTAAGGCCTGTATGGCTGAACTGTTGGACACATCGCACTGATGGGCCGAAACAGATGGGTGTGCAGCCCTAAGTTCAGCCAATGCAGTGTTGTCAATGTCACAGGTTGACACATCAGCACCTTCAGACAGAAAGCTTTCAACAATTTGGCGGCCAATTCCACTTGCCCCTGCAGTGATAAATAGTTTTAATCCCTTGAGCCCGAGTTCCATATCTCCGCACCTGTTTCTTCTCACATTTTTTATGTCTGTTCTGTCTGACAGGACAATCTCACTGTGTTTGTTTGCCGGGCATAAGTCAAATGGTTGACAATCAGCTGAGACAGTTGTGCAGTCTGAGTTAGCAGAAGATAATAAGGATGAACAGATGATGAAAATTGCGATTATTGGCTCTGGACTTATTGGGCGTGCCTGGGCAGTCGTATTTGCGCATGCAGGCCATCAGGTAGTGATGCAGGATACGAATGAGGCCTGTCTAGATAAGCTATCAGACACCGTAATGCAGGAAGCAGCAATTTTGCATCGGCATGGCCTTTTGGCAGACCCTCAATCTGTTCGAGAAAAGCTGACGATTACTGGTGATTTGGTTTCAGCTCTGAAAGGGGCTGATTTTATACAGGAAAATGGTCCTGAACGTATTGAAATAAAGCGCAGCTTGTTTGAGGCACTTGACCAGCTAGCCCCGTCTAATATACCAATCGCCTCATCAACATCTGCCATTATTGCATCTCAGTTTACAGAAGAACTATCTGGGCGGCATAGATGTTTTGTGGGGCATCCGGTGAATCCTCCACATCTGGTTCCACTTGTTGAACTGTGCGGCTCGCCTTGGACATCATCAGCTATACTGGATAAAGCTCATCAAATCTATGCAGAGTGCGGTATGGTTCCTGTCAGAATAAAATCCGAAAAGCAGGGCTTTGTACTTAACCGTTTGCAAGGGGCTGTGCTAGCAGAAGCCCTGCGCTTACTGCATGAAGATGTAATTAGTGTTGAGGATTTAGACAAAACTATGAAAGATGGTCTGGGCATGCGCTGGGCCTTTATGGGTCCGTTTGAAACCATAGAACTGAATGCTCCTGAAGGGGCTGAAGATTATTTTCAGCGCTATTGCGGTCTGTTCCGCGATATGGCAGCAGAACCTCCTGGGCAGACAGTGTTTGACCCTTCTGTGACCAAAAGCATTGTTCAGAACTGGCAGACAAGGCTGGGTAAGGACGATATTCTGCGGCGTACCGCGTGGCGGAACGAACGTTTGGCCAGCTTGTCGGCATGGAAAAAACAACGTAACCAAGAAGAGGTATAACGTCCCAGGTGAAGGAGAGAGTGCATGGCAAAAAAAGTGATGATTACCTGCGCGGTTACGGGCGCAATTCATACTCCCTCTATGTCTCCGCATTTGCCTATTACGCCGCAGCAGGTTGCTACAGCAGCGATTGAAGCCGCAGAAGCAGGTGCAGCTCTCGTTCACATTCATGCTCGTGACCCGGAAACGGGCCGACCTGATCAAAGCCCTGAGGCGTTTGCACCCATTTTGCAGGTTGTCAAACAGTCAACAGATGCGGTTGTTAACATCACCACAGGCGGCGCTCCAACAATGACGGTTCAGGAACGTGTGCGTCCTGCAGAACAATTCAGGCCAGAAGTAGCCTCATTGAATATGGGATCGATGAATTTTGGCCTTTACCCGATGCTCAGCCGGTTCAGTGAATTCAAACATGATTGGGAAGAGCCCTATCTGGCGGGCTCTACTAATCTGATTTTTAAAAATACATTCGCTGATATTGAATATATTCTGACCACCTGTGCAGAAAATGGCACTCGCTTTGAAATTGAATGTTATGATATTGGCCATTTGTATACTCTGGCACATTTTGCAGATCGGGGCATTGTTAAACCTCCGTTCTTTATCCAGTCAGTTTTTGGCATTCTGGGGGGCATAGGCACAGATCCTGAAGATGTCATGCATATGAAACGCACAGCTGATCGCTTGTTTGGGGATCAGTTTCACTGGTCAGTCATAGGGGCTGGACGGCATCAGATGCGCATCGCGGCGATGGCTGCCGGTATGGGTGGAAATGTGCGGGTTGGCCTTGAGGACAGTTTATGGATTAAACCAAAACAGCTGGCTACATCAAATGCCGAACAGGTCACACAGGTAAGGAAATTAATCGAAGGCATGGGGCTCGAAATTGCCACTCCTGCCGAAGCCAGAGGCATGCTTAAACTAAAAGGGGCAGATAAGGTTGGGTTTTAATTCGGATTATCAGGCAGATAGAAAGAAAAGGGTGCAATTGCATTAACAGGAATTAAAAGAATGGATTTTACACTCACCCCTGAATGGGAAGATTTACGCACTCAAGTCAGAGACTTTATTGGAGATGAGGTTCTTTATCTGGAAGAAGACCGTGCGTATTATGATGATCATGAAAATATTGCACTACCAGTTTTAGAAGAAAAGCGAGCTGCTGCAAAGGCAGCTGGCCTCTGGGCTCCGCAGGCTCCAAAAGACAGAGGTGGGCTTGGCTTGCCTGTCAGCGCGTGGGCAGCCTTTTATGAGGAGGCCAATAGATCAATTTTTGGACCGGTCATCCTGAATTGTGCCGCGCCTGACGATGGTAACATCAATCTGTTGTCCAAGATTGGAACTGATGCTCAAAAGGACTGGTTTTTACAGCCAGTTATTGATGGGAAAGTCAGATCATCTTTTGCCATGACAGAGCCGGCACCAGGCAGCGGATCTGATCCATCAATGATGCGAACAACGGCAGAAAAAAAAGGAGATAAATGGGTTGTAAACGGCCATAAATGGTACATTACAGGTGCAGAAGAGGCGGCTCATTTTATTCTTGTGGCCAGAACCTCAAATGACACACGAAAAGGCCTAACAGCTTTCTTGTTTCACAAAGATCAGCCGGGCTGGCATATTAAGCGGCGCATCCCGATTATGGGGCCTGAAGAGCATGGCGGGCATTGTGAGCTGATCTTTGAGGGACTTGAGATACCGGATGAAAACCGGCTGATGGAGGTTGGTGACGGGCTGAAAGTCACTCAAATCAGATTGGGACCTGCACGGTTAACCCATTGCATGCGCTGGCTGGGCCTCGCCAAGCGGTCCATGGAAATTGCGGCAGATTATATAGCTCATCGCGAAGGTTTTGGCATCAAGCTAGCTGAGCGCGAATCTATCCAAATCAAAATGGGAGAACTGGCACATGAAATTCAGATTGGCCGACTCTTGGTGATGCATGCGGCCTGGAGTCTTGATGAGGGTCGCTTTGCCCGCAAGGAAATATCATCAGCAAAAATTCATGTCGCGAATACTCTGCATAAGGCAGTGGACACAGCAATACAGCTGAACGGGGCGCGGGGTTATGCCAAGGACACACCTCTGGAATGGATTTATCGTTACGCCCGTCAGGCCCGTCTTGTTGATGGCGCTGATGAAGTGCATAAGATGGTGCTGGCACGTCACTATGCTGAACAGGGCAATGATTACTGGCAGTGGGGTTGATATCGGTATGACCAGCTTGGCAGAGGATTGTGGGCCTGTTCTATCATGGCTGCAGACTCGAACAGGCGCTGATAGACTTGAGTGTTTGCGCATTGAAAAACTATCAGGTGGTGCGATTCAGGAAAACTGGCTGTTAGAGCTGCAGATTACAGGGGGGTCACATGACGGACACCAGAGTTGGGTGCTGCGAACAGATGCGGCATCAGCTGTAGCGGTATCCAATAGCAGACCAGATGAATTCAGGCTACTGCGGGCAGCTTTTCTGCAGGGGGTCACTGTTCCTGAGCCCTTGTATTTTTGTTCTGATAATGCCGTTCTGGGCCAACCATTTTTTATCATGACAGCCATGCCTGGTCAGGCACAGGCCCGCAAGCTTGTCCGCAGTCCGGGACTTGCAGAACAGGGCTCGGAGCTTGTAGCCCAGCTTGGCCATATTATGGCAAAGCTTCATTCAATTACACCGCAGACAAAGTTTAAGACAAAGGGATTAGGATCAGAAGATTTGTTGTTTTTTTTGCCACGCCATGAAGGGTCTGCTGCCAGTTTTCAAATCGCTCAGATGCGGGCGGCCCTTGATAGTTTAGGAACAGCTCATCCTGTTTTGGAATACAGTTTGAACTGGCTTGAGGACCATCTCCCAATTTGGGCTGATGCTGCCTCGCCAGTTTTGTGTCACCGTGATTTCAGAACAGGTAATTTTCTGATTGAAGATGGGAAATGTACCGCTCTTCTTGACTGGGAATTTGCTGGCTGGAGCGATCGGCATGAAGATATTGGTTGGCTGTGTGCTCGATGTTGGCGGTTTGGAAATGAAAAGCTACCTGTTGGCGGCTTAGGCACGTTTTCAGCCTTCCAAAGAGCCTATGAAGCCGCAAGTGGGCAGTTATTGAATGTAACCGCAATCGGCTATTGGCAGGTTATGGCTGAAATAAGGTGGGCAGTTATTGCGCTGCAACAGGCAGCCCGCAACAATTCTGGACAGGAATTATCCTTGGAACTGGCCTTGTCAGGTTATCTCGTCCCAGAAATGGAGATGAATATGCTGAATCTGATTGATGAGATTGAACAAGGCATATGGGCGGATCTTGACAGCTGAGAAAGGGAGTTTGCGTTATGGTAGAAAATGAACTAGACAAAAAATCTTCGCAGATAAAAGGGCTTGTAGATGCGCTTTATGCTGATTTCACAGGTCAGATCGCATCTGCATTGCCAGAAAATCAGAAATATAATGCTGCAATGATTAGACGCAGCCTCGAAATATTAGCAGCACATCTGCAGCTGGATAACCGAGAACAAGCAGATGATAAGTTCAAGCTGTCAGGTCAGACCTTTTCCAGTTCTCAGCTTGCGAAAGCACTTCGGGATAGACAGGATATCAGTGTTTCCCATGATAAGTTGCGTGAGGATTTAAAAAGTGATGTTATGCATCGGCGCTGGCAGGCAAACCCCAAGACCTTGTCGAAGCCTGATTAGGTGCAACAAGAATAGGTCAGGAAGATGACTCTTGATTTTCAACAGACCATTCATGAAGTCAGATCTTTGTGTGCGGGTGAGACAGATGAAATTGCGCTGATGGCGACAATTTCATGTCATTTATATCAGCAGATAGAGGGCTTTGATTGGGTAGGGTTTTACCGACTTGTCGATAAAGATATCCTGAAAATTGGCCCGTATCAGGGTGGTCATGGCTGTCTTGTTATTCCCTTTGATAAGGGGGTTTGTGGGGCTGCCGCCAGATCAAAACAGATACAGATTGTTGATGACGTTGATCAGTTTGACGGGCACATAGCTTGTTCTAGCAGCACTCGATCTGAATTGGTGGTACCGATTTTTGACAGTTCAGCTCGGTTGTTTGCTGTATTGGATATTGATTCTGATCAATATGCTTTTTTCAACAAGCAATATGCAGAAAAGTTGGACAGCCTGCTGCGCGATTTGTTTACTGCCAGGGTCGAAGATGCCATCTGACCAGAATAATAAGAATGATTCAGTGTTAACGGAACATCTGCAGGATCAGTTTGTGGCCTGGTTTGTTGGTGTTATGGCCTTTTTCTATCTAATTGAATACCTCCATGAAAATCAGAAAAAGAAACAGAGTGATTATCACAATAATCTTAAAAACTAATTTAGCGTGAAAGACGAGTGTTTGAGCTTGAATACCACTGACCTATTTTCTTATGCTCTAGCGTCATTTGTGTTGTTTTTAACCCCATGCAAGTTTGGGTGGTCCTGACAGCGCAATAGCGTTTCAAAAGCATTTATAGGCTTTGTTTATGCCTGCTTAAGGCATGTCTTTGCTTGTGGGTTCACCATGAAAAACACACTGCATCCTCACCTTACTGATTAGCTTGTGATGATAGGCTGGCTTTAAACCAGCGCAGTAGTATCCGGCGTTCTTCTGGTTCCATATAGCTGACATTTGCAGGTGGCATGGCATGGGACAGGGCAGACTGCATGATGATGGATTTTGCCTGTGTGATGATCTGCTGATCGGTTTCAAGCATGACCCCCTTTGGTGGCCAGAGGATGCGCTCATAATACGGCTCGCTCGCATGGCACATGCTGCAGCGGCCAAGAACAATATCCCTGACCTCTTCAAATTCATCTGCATTGGCAAGTGTAATTTGTTCAGTTGTAAATTTTTGCTTGGTTGAAGCCGTCTTCTCTGCCTCACTGTTGTCCAAAAAGGCAGGCAGTAGCGATAGGATAATGATAGCGACAAATAGGCCAGCGGTTATGGCCCATGTCCAGATCGGATTGCCTTGGCGAGCGTGACGGCTGTTAAAATAATGGCGGATTGATACGCCCATCAAAAACACCAATGCAGCGATAACCCAGCTATAATCAGTTGAATAGGCCAGCGGATAATGATTGGACAGCATAAAGAAAATAACAGGAAGTGTTAGATAATTATTATGTGTTGACCTTTGTTTTGCGATCTGGCCATAGCGGGCATCAGGCGTATGACCGGCTTTCAGTTCAGCAACAACAATACGCTGATTAGGGATAATGATCATCAGTACGTTAAAAGACATGATTGTGGCGGTAACTGCGCCCAGGTGCAAAAAGGCAGCCCGTCCTGTAAATATCTGATCCAGAGAATAAGCCATAATGACCAGTAAAATATATAGAGTAAGCATCAGGGCTGTTGGTTGCTGGCCGAAGCTGGATTTACATAAAACATCATATCCCACCCAGCCAACAGCTAGAACGCCAAGCGAGATTAGAATGGCTGACCAAGCAGGCAGCTCTGATTTATCTAGGTCAACCAGATACAGGTCAGCGCCTAAATAATAAACCACAACCATTAGCGCAAAGCCGGACAGCCAGGTCGCATAAGATTCCCATTTAAACCAGGTCAAATGCTCAGGCAGGGCAGCTGGAGCAACCAGATATTTCTGAATGTGGTAGAAGCCGCCTCCATGAACCTGCCATTCTTCACCATGAACGCCATCAGGCAAATTGCTGCCCTTGCGCAGCCCCAGATCAAGAGCGATAAAATAAAAAGAGGATCCAATCCAGGCAATAGCGGTGACAACATGCAGCCATCGTAAGGCAAATTCAGCCCAGTCCAATCCAATAAGGTAAATCAGTTCAGCATCCATCTGAAAACCCCGTCAGCTGCCGCGATAGGTCGAATAGCCGAAAGGCGAGAGCAGCAGGGGAACATGATAATGAGACGCCGCATCTGCTATCGCGAAATCTATTGGGATATCTGAAAGGAATTTTGGTTCTGGAAGTTCAGAAAAATGCAAATCCAGATAAGGTCCGGCATGAAAGACCAGTCGGTATTGTCCTGTTTGAAAGTCGTCAGTTGCCAGGATAGGGCTGTCTGTGCGGCCATCCTCATTAGTTACTGCTGTGCTGACAGCTTTGTAGTTGTGGTTGTCCAGTCTGAATAAAGTGATGTGAAGGCCGCCTGCGGGACTGCCCCGTGCCGTATCCAATACATGGGTAGTCAAAAAACCTGTCTGCATCGATATATCCTTAGGCTGCAAATTTCATTGCTCTCATTTAACTGTTTTTAACCATTGGTTTCTATCTTTTTCTTGATTGACTGGCGCTGGTCTGTCTCGATATTATCAACAGTTTGATGAAAATTGACAGATAGGGACAAAACAGCAATGGTTTATTATCCACGTGATATGACAGGTTTTGGCAGACATGTCCCTGCCCCGCCTTGGCCAGATGATGCAAAACTGGCTGTCCAGTTTGTTGTCAATTATGAAGAAGGGGGTGAGCGCTGTCTTTTACATGGCGATTCTGAATCAGAAGCCTTTCTGTCAGAAATCGTCGGTGCTGCACCTTGGCCTGGCCAGCGGCATTGGAACATGGAATCCATATATGAATATGGGGCACGCACAGGCTTTTGGCGGCTTTTTGATTTGTTCACAGCTCAAAATATACCTGTCACTGTTTTTGGTGTGGCAACCGCGCTTGCACGTGCCCCTGAACAGGTTGCAGCGATGAAGCAGGCCGGCTGGGAAATTGCCTCGCATGGGCTGAAATGGATCGATTACAAGGACTATACGCCTACGGAAGAGCGAGCTGAAATTGTGCAAGCGATAAGGATGCATGAAGCTGTGGTCGGCACACCACCAAGTGGTTGGTATACAGGTCGCTGCTCAGAAAACACAGTTGATTTAGTTGCTGAACAGGGCATCTGTACCTATCAGGCAGATAGCTACGCGGATGATTTGCCCTATTATCAGGACACTCCGTCAGGCCCACAGCTGATGGTTCCTTATACGCTTGATGCGAATGATATGCGCTTCGCTACACCCCAGGGCTTTAATTCTGGACAGCAGTTTTTTGACTACTTAAAAGATACATTCGATGTTTTGTATGCAGAAGGCAAAGCTGGTAAGGCTCGGATTATGAATATTGGTCTACATTGCCGGCTTGCTGGCAGGCCAGGCAGGTTGCAGGCAGTTAAATCCTTTATAGATTATGCTGCTCAGAAAACAGGTGTGTGGTTTGCAAGTCGCCTGTCTATTGCTGAATGCTGGCAAGCGGCTTATCCTTATCAGCCAGTCGACCGTCCTTCACAAATGTCAAACAAAGACTTTGTTTCAGCATTTGGGTCTGTGTTTGAACACTCCTCTTGGATTGCCGAAAACGTCTATGATACAGAAACAAGCCCGGCCATGGATACACCTGCAGGTTTGCATGCCGCACTGTGCCAGCAGTTCCGTTTAGCCTCTTTTGAAAAACGCCTTTCCGTTTTAATGGCACATCCTGATTTGGCTGGCAAACTTGCAAAAGCAAAACAGCTGACTGATGCCTCATCAGCTGAGCAGGCATCAGCTGGTCTGGACCTATTAACCCAAGAGCAGCAAGGTGCTTTCAAAAATCTGAATGACACATACAAAAAAAGATTCTCCTTTCCTTTTATCATCGCTGTGAGGGGCCTGTCAGCGCCGGAAATACAAACCATCTTTGAACAACGCCTAAACAATACACAAGAAGAGGAATTTGCAGAGGCTTGCCAACAGGTTGAAAAAATAGCACGATTGCGTGTGGATGATTTTTTCGCCCAGATGTCAGCGCAGATCAACTAAATAAAAATAGATAGACAAGACATAATAAAGATATGACCTCACCGCCTTATTATGCTCCAGATGGCGGACTACCGCCGCAGTCACAATTACTGACTGACCGGGCTATTTTTACAGACGCTTACGCCTTCATTCCGAAAAGCACATTATCAGACATTACGACAAGCTACCTGCCGTTTTGGGATAAAACCCGGTTGTGGGTATTGGCCCGGCCATTAACTGGTTTTGCGGAAACTTTCTCACATTACATCATGGTGGTTGATGCAGGTGGTGGTTCCGTGCGACCTGAAAATGACAGCGAGGCACAGTCGGTTATATTCATTGTGTCGGGAGAGCTTCAAGTAATTATTGATGGTCATATATATGACCTGAAAACAGGTGGATATGCCTATGTTCCTTCCGGGTCAGACTGGTCTGTTCAGAACCGTTCTTCACATCCCTGCCGATTTCACTGGATCCGGAAGCGTTATCAGAGCATCGAAGGCATTGATCGACCAGAGGCGTTTGTGAGTTCAGACCAGGATATAAAGGCTGTTGACATGCCGGATACAAATGGTGTCTGGGCAACAAGCCGTTTTGTTGACCCAGAAGATATCCGCCATGATATGCATGTGAATATTGTCACCTTTCAGCCAGGTGGCGTGATCCCCTTTGCTGAAACACATGTCATGGAACATGGTTTATATGTTTTGCAGGGAAAGGCCGTTTATCATCTTAACCAGAACTGGATAGAGGTTGAGGCAGGTGACTATATGTGGTTGCGGGCCTTTTGTCCGCAAGCCTGCTATGCTGGCGGTCCAGAGCCATTTCGCTATCTGCTTTACAAAGACGTAAACCGCCATGCCAAGCTGGAGCTTTAGCCTGTGCCTGTTCAGATTAAGGCAGAAGTGCTGACAGCAACTCGCTTTGCCCCTTTTGGCGATGTACTCGATTTTGCGGGTAAACCGGACAAAATAATAAATCAAGGTATGTGTGGTCGTTTTCATGATCGCGCCAAGGTCACTCATATTGATGGGCAAAGTGGCATTAGCCTGTTTGATTCTGTTCCTCGCCAATTGCCTTACAGATTAGAAATGATGGAACGTCACCCTCTCGGCTCACAAGCCTTTTTGCCGATGACCGAAGCATCTTTTTTGGTGACTGTAGCTGAGGACCAAAATGGCCGACCTGGCCACCCTATAGCGTTCCTGACTGAACCTTACATGGGTGTAAATTATCATGCCAACATTTGGCACGGTGTACTTACACCTCTATCTAAGCCTGGACGATTTTCTGTTATTGATAGAATTGGGTCAGGGACGAATCTTGAAGAATACTGGTTTGAGGAAACCTATATCATCACAGATTAGTACTCAATATTATCACAGGCATAAGTGAATTTAAGGAAACGTTCGAATTTGTCTCGTTTCATTTACATTTCAGAATTTTTAGGAGACACTCATTAAATTGGGTTGCTGATGCAAAAAATTCAGCATAGAGCTGTTATTTCAACGCTGTACAATTATGCTTCAGTATTTGCCAATACTATAGTGCCGTTTTGACGGACGCTGTAAATACAGGAGAAACATTATGATAAATAAAATAACTAAGTATCTAGCGATCGGACTAGCTTCAATGTTGATGGCTGCCTCAAGTCATGCGGATACAAAAGTGCAATTTGCTCTAGACTGGAAATTTGAGGGTCCCTCAGCACCTTACTTCCTTGCCATTGATAAAGGACATTTCAAGTCAGCAGGCATGGATGTGGAAATTACCCCGGGCAAGGGCTCTTTAGATGCCATCCCCAAGGTTGCTACTGGTTCGTTCCCTTTTGGCTTCGCAGATATTAATTCGCTTATCAAATTTCTTGATCAGAACCCAGGCGCGCCTGTAACAGCCGTTATGATGGTCTATGACAAGCCTCCTTTTGCTGTGATTGGAAGAAAGTCCAGAGGTGTAAGCGGGCCCGGTGACCTAGAAGGCTCAGTTCTTGGCGCTCCTCCACCTGATGGGGCTTGGGCTCAATTCCCATCTTTTGCTAAGGCAAATGGCATTGACATTAGTAAAGTGAAAGTCGAGCCAGTTGGGTTCCCAACTAGAGAGCCCATGCTAGCTGAAGGTAAGGTTGATTCAGTCACAGGGTTTTCCTTTTCTTCTTATCTAAACCTTGTCCGTCTTGGCGTACCTGAAGAGGATATTTCAACGATTCTGATGGCAGACCATGGCCTAAAACTCTACGGCAATGCAGTTATTGTGAATACTGACTATGCAAAAAATAACTCAGATATGGTGAAAAAGTTTCTTGTCGCTATTGGGGCTGGCTGGAGAGATGCCATAAAAGACCCAAAGGCAGCAGCAGCAGCACTCGTGAAACGTAATCCGGCAGCTGACGCAGCATTAGAGCAGAGACGTCTTCAATTGGCCATTGATGCGAATGTCCTGACAGACTATGTGAGGGCAAATGGTATGGGTGGCGTTGACTCCTCGCGCTTCGCTGCAGCAATTGAGCAGCTCAGCGAAACTTATGAATATAAAGCAGCACCAAATGCAGCTCTATATTTCACAGACGAGTATTTGCCAGCCAGCGGCATATCTTTAAACTGAAAATAACATCAAAACAGCCTGCTTAATGCAGGCTGTTTTGATGGATTGGCTGGTCTTATGACGGTTAGAAAAAATACAGGCCTTATTCGGATTGAAAACGTCTCTCACACGTTTAATACAGATACCGGCGTTCTCCCAGTACTTGACGATTTGACGCTAAGTGTGCCCAAAAATGGCTTTACGGCAATTGTTGGGCCTTCCGGTTGCGGTAAATCAACAGTGACGCGTTTGGTGGCAGGGCTGCTCAAGCCAGATAAAGGCACGGTCTGGTTGCAAGGGCAGAAAGTAAATAAGCCGCGGGATACTGTTGGTATGGCCTTTCAGAATCCTGTTCTGTTGGAATGGCGAACAATATTGCAAAATGTTATGCTGCCCCTTGAGATTGTGCCAAACGCGATGAGTTCCGCAGAACGTGAGGCCCGTGCGCAGGATCTTTTGAAATTGGTTGGATTGTCTGGTTTTGAACAGAAACGACCGTCTGAATTATCTGGCGGCATGCGACAACGTGCATCTTTATGCCGCGCACTTGTGCATCGGCCTGAAGTGCTTATTCTGGACGAACCTTTTGGTGCTCTTGATGCTTTCACTCGTGAAGACCTATGGCAGACGATGCACAGACTTCGGGAGGAAGAACCCTTCACAGGTGTTCTGATTACACATGATTTACGTGAGTCCATTTTTCTTGCTGATGAGGTTGTGGTGTTATCAGGGCGGCCAGCAACTGTTCAATATTGTCAGAAATTAAAACAGCGGGGGCCAAAAAGTCTTGACCAACTCTATACGCCTAAGGCTATTGAAACTCTGAATATTCTTCGTGAGCAGATAAAAATTGCCCGTAAAGATGAAGAGGACAAATTATGAGACAGTTGGCTGTTCCCTTATTTGCTATCATACTGTTTCTTTTGTTTTGGGAAATGCTTGTATGGGTAAATGGTTGGCCCAATTACAAAATGGCCTCCCCCAGTGACCTTTGGCCTGCCTTTTGGCGTTTCAAGTGGCTTTTCTTTACCTTTGGGTGGGAAACCTTATGGCGAACTGTCCTAGGGTTAATTATTGCCATCATAATCGGTGTTTTGTTGGGCATGGTTATGGGATTTTCAAAGGTTGTCCGGGAGGGACTTTATCCCCTTCTTGTTGGTTTTAATGCTATTCCGAAAGCAACCGTCGTCCCAATTGTTGCTCTAATGTTTGTTGGGCAGCACGATCTGAATACGGTTTTGATCGCTTTTATGATTTCATTTTTTCCAATTGCTGTTTCAGTTTCTATTGGCTTGTCTACATTGGAGCCAGAATATCGTGATATTCTGCGGGCGCTTGGAGCTTCAAAATTTACTATTTTCTGGAAAATTGCACTGCCCAAAACACTTCCAGAATTTTTTGGAGCATTGAAAGTAGCTGTCACCCTTGCATTTATTGGCACAAACTTGATGGAAATTGTCTCGCCTCACGGCAGAGGCTTAGGCGCTCTATTTGACAGTGGAAAAACTAATTCAGATTATCCGCTAATGTTTGCGGTTCTGATTGCTTTGGCAATTTTGGGGATAGCACTCTATTATGTTGTCGTCTTTTTGGAACGTATATTTGCAGGATGGGCAGAACGTCAGGCTGACTAATCTGAAGATATTAGCCAGTTGGAAAGTTGTGCTGTAACTGATAAAGCAACTTGGATAGGTTTTTTGCCATTAATTTCAGGCAGACCAATTGGACAGGTAAGCCTTTTTACTGCATCAGACTTTACACCTGCATCTCTCAGACGCTTGTTGAACCGCGCTGCCTTGGTTTCTGACCCTATCAGGGCACATCTAGCAAAATTGCCGTTACTTAATACTGTGGAGACAATTTCAAAATCAAGCTGATGGGAATAAGTCATTATAAGATGTATAGTGTCACTTGGTGCGCGTTGTGCAATAGTCTCTGGATGACGCGCAGGCAGTTTGGTCACCCCCTCAGCAATGTCCTTCGGAAAACGCTCATCATCTGTATCTACCCAATAAATCTGGCAGGGCAGGTGACGGGCAATTTGAACAACAGCCCTGCCAACATGACCTGCACCATATAAAAATACAGGCTGCTGATGCGCGCATAAGGGCAGACACAGCATCTCTTCGGATGGATGTATTGCAATTATTGGGTTGTCTTGTGAAGTGGCTGGATGCAGGCTGTAACCCTGTTTCTGTGCTGCAAGCTGCGCCAAAACGGATTGGCTGCTCGGCCCATACCATTCAAACATTAGCTTGACATGACCGCCGCAGCACTGACCAAGCGCTGGCCCGAGAGGATAGGATCTCACTTCGCGCGCAAAAGCTGTTTCCGGTATATCTTTCCGGGCAGTTTTGATGGCTTGAAACTCGAGCTCACCGCCTCCAATACTGCCATCAATATTGTTCTTATATACCAGCATGGCTGCCCCAGCTTCACGTGGTGCAGAGCCCTTTGCTTCGCAAACAGCAACCAGACAGACATAGCCCTCGTCAAGCTTCGCTAACGCTGCCTGCGCCCAATTCTGCAAAACAGTGCCAATTTTCATAATTTTTGCTGCGCCTGTGCAGCCATCAATAGACGTTCTGCAGTAGCGGGCGCGTGCAGCTCAGGGTAGCTTTTTGTTGAGCTCAGGCCTCTTAGTGCATCCCCGCAGGCAAGAAAAACAGATATTCCAAGCATGAAAGGAGGCTCACCAACAGCTTTTGATCTGTGAATGGTCTCTGAACGATTACCGTCCCCTTCATAAAGGTTGATGTTGAGAAGATAAGGTCTGTCTGAACAAGCTGGAATTTTATAGGTGGATGGCGCATGTGTCAGCAACGCCCCATCCTGTCCGTAGACAAGTTCCTCAGTGGTCAGCCAGCCAGCGCCTTGAACAAACCCGCCTTCAATTTGGCCCTTATCAAGCGCTGGATTAATGGAATGACCAGCATCATGAAGAATATCTGTGCGTAGGATTCGAGACTCACCTGTTAGCCTGTCAATCGCGACCTCACATAATGCGGCACCATAAGCAAAATAATAATAGGGTGAGCCGGTCAGGCTGGCATCATCCCAATGGATATCAGGTGTAGCATAAAAGCCTGTTGCAGAGAGCGAGACCCGTCCCTCATAACATAATCCGACGGCTTTAGAAAAAGACAGATATTCACTAGAAGGCAGGTTGACCTGTCTATCCTGAAAAGTAATCCTATCCGCTTTACACTGATAAAGCTCAGCTAGATGGGCGGTCATGCGCTGTTTGATGGCATCAGCTGCGCGTGCAGCAGCCATCCCGTTCAGGTCAGTTCCGGATGAAGCCGCTGTCGCAGATGTGTTTGGCACTTTGCCTGTGGTCGTGGCTGAAATTCGGACATCTTCATGTGCTAGTCCAAACACATCAGCTACAATTTGGATGATCTTTGTATGTAGCCCTTGGCCCATCTCAGTACCGCCATGATTGAGGTGCACTGAGCCATCTGAATAGACATTAACAAGAGCACCACCTTGATTCAACATGGTTCTGTTAAAGGAGATCCCAAATTTAACTGGTGCAAATCCTAGGCCACGTCGTAGCACCGGATTAGTCTGGTTGTGGGTGTCGATCTGTTGTCGTCTGTTTTGATAATCAGCGGTTTCTAAGAGCTGTTTTGTTATCTTTCCAAGCAGCCCATCTTTGACAATCTGGCCATAGGGTGTGCAGCACGGCGTGCCGGCTTCATAATCAGGATAGTAATTCAGCTGTCTGAGGGCGATTGGGTCCAAGTTCAGATGAGTAGCGATTTTATCCATGATCTGTTCGATACCGATCATGCCCTGTGGGCCGCCAAATCCCCTAAATGCTGTATTCGAAGGGGTATGTGTTTTGCATAAATGGGCGGTAATGCGGGTGTGAGGGATGGCGTAGGCATTTTCAGCGTGTGTCATCGCCCGGATGGCAATAGCCTTTGACAGATCATAAGACATTCCACATCGCAGATACTGGTCAATAATTAGCGCAATTAATCGCCCATCCTGATCAAAGCCAACTTTATAGACCAACTTGATATCATGGCGCTTACCTGTGACCCGCATGTCATCATCTCGGTCATAGACAAGGCGGGCTGGGCGCCCTGTTTTATGAGCAGCAAGTGCAGCAATGCAGGCGGTTAGATTGCTCTGGCTTTCCTTGCCTCCAAAGCCTCCGCCCATCCGTCTGACATCAACCTGAATATCACCATAAGTTAGCCCCAACATGCCAGCAACCTTATGCTGAATTTCACTTGGGTGCTGTGTAGATACAAATAACTGAATGCCTCCATTTTCATCTGCCTGGGCAATGGCGGCCTGGCCTTCCAGATAAAAATGCTCTTGCCCACCGGCATACAGCTCTCCTGCCAGCTGGCAGGGGGCTGCCGCATAGGCATTATCTGCCTGTCCGGATGATAGAGTCAGTGGTTTTTCAAGAAAACTTTCCTGCTCAATAGCTGCATCGATGTTTAAGATAGGGGCAAGCGGTGTAATTTTAGTCTTCACCTGTTCTACTGCGTCTCTGGCTTGTGCTCGTGTATTAGCAACTACCGCGAATAGCGTCTGTCCATGATACATAATCTCATCTTTGGCAAATATAGGGTCATCACCCTTTACCGGGCTGCAGTCGTTTTTTCCGGGAATATCAGCAGCCGTAAGCACTGCCCGCACTCCTGGCATGCGCAAAGCAGCTTCAGCATCAATTGAGATTAGCCGGCCATGCGCGACAGCACTTAACCCAAGTGCAATATGTACAGAGTTTTCTGGTAGGGCCATATCATCTACATAGCGAGCTTGCCCAGTGACATGAAGGGCGGCACTTTCATGGCGTAGGGCTGCGTGAACTTGCCTGGATTTTACAGGCAGGGTCATTGTCTTGCCTCGCTGGAGGCGATGCTGCACAAGGGGGACAACCCTGCCGATGCTAATCCCTCTCCTGCGAGCCTTACAGGCTTGTCTACTATCATTTCCAAACGGCATTTCTGTAAGAGATTGCGGGCGCCAAGCAATCGATACTCTGCTGAGGCTCTGACATCACTTATCGGTGTAAAATCATCTGCCAGGGCTGAATCGATTGCTGGTTCATTTATCTTGTCTGGCTCCAAAGCCTGTCCAATAAGAGCTGTTTCAAGTGAGCGGGCGCGTTGCGGAACACCGGCCATGCCCCCAAAGGCTATTCGTGCAGCTGTAATCTTGCCATCCTCTATTTTGAGAGCAAAAGCTCCCATTACGGCTGAAATGTCTTGGTCAAACCTACGGGAAAGTTTGTAACAATTGAATTTCCAATCCGTTGATAATTTCGGAATAAACAGGCCATCCACCCATTCACTTTGTTGCCGGTCCTGCTGACCGTAAGACAAAAAGAAATCTTCTAGTTTCAGCCTTCGCTCTTCTTTTCCACGTCGAAGAAGCAGGTCGGCATCCAGAGCGATAAAGGCAGGTGCTAGGTCACCAATTGGAGAGCCGTTGGCAATATTGCCGCCTATCGTCCCACTTGCCCTTACTTGGACTGAACCAAAACGTCGCCATAATTCCTTTAAAGATGGAAAATGTGCCGCCAGAAAATCAGCTGCTTTATGATGTGTAGCGGCGGCGCCAATATAAAAGCCGTCCTTTTGCTCTGTTACATCATCCAGCCCACTCACATCCTGAACAGATATAAATGAAAGCAATTTCTGATTTTGCTTAGTGATCCATAAGCCAATATCTGTTGCCCCTGCGATAATCTGTGCCCCAGGCTGTTCCATAAAGGCTCGCGCGAAACTATCCTTTGAAAGAGGAGCAATAAATGAGGCTCCTTCTGCCGCATAAACCAGCCCTGGAAGTGCCTCACATGTCTCTAAATAGGCTTTTTCTTCATCTAGCAGAACTGTTTCCCATTCAGCAAGAGGTTGTCCTGCCAATGATTCGCCAGCTTTAATAATTGGGCCATATCCAGTGCAACGGCAAAGATTTCCTGCAAGCAAATCATCAAGGTCAGAGGCACTAAAAGAAGATCTGTTTAGCCAGCCTCCATATAAAGACATTACAAACCCTGGGGTGCAGAACCCGCATTGTGAGCCGTGATGGTCTACCATCGCCTGTTGAACCGGGTGTAGCGTCCCATCTTCCTTTGCAACACCCTCAACTGTTCGGATGACAGATTTATCAGCCATTGGGAGCAACAGTATGCAAGCGTTCACAGGTTGCCAAACTATCTGGCCTGCTTGCAACCGCCCCACCAAAATCGTGCAAGCCCCGCAATCGCCTTCAGCACAACCCTCTTTTGTACCGGTCAGGTTATGCGGACCGCGCAGCAATTGCAGTAGGGTTGTATCAGGGCGGAGTCTTTCGATCTCATGCGCCTGTCCGTTGAGCATAAAATGAATTGGCCGGTATTTTTGCGGGCCTAACGCAGCTGACATAAATTACCTCGTTGCTGTTGCGCAGATGCAAAAGCTCTCCATCATCAACGGTATCAAAACCATAGAAGCAATCAAGCTGTTTCGGTTTGAGCAGTCAACAAATCCCGAATTGTAAAATTCGGGTTCAGGACTTGTCTCATTTCTCCGCCATCTTGCACTCGCGTCTTCGACGTTAATAAAGAATGGCCTCTAAGTTAATTTACTTGATTAAGTGAGCCTGACCCAGGCATCACTTGATTTCTTGCGATCATTTTTCTCTTTTCGAATCTGTATTTTTCCTGTTGGATAAGTAATGGCGGAGGGGTTGATGCTTGAATGACAAGGAGCGCACTGCTTCTGCGGTCGATGAGTTGGTCTATGATTATAGTGAAATGATAGGATACATTCTTGAATGAATCTCCTGTTTAAAATTCAGAAAACTTGCCTTCAGCACACAGCATTTAATGATTTGCAAGCGAATATTTCGTCATGATGTTATTTCATCATATTTGCTCTTTCTAGCTCAGCACATTGCCTGTACGTTTGAAGTTTACTATCGACAGCCATTTAGGTTGTTGAGGAGGCAAATATATGGAAGAAACGCGTAAGCCCGTACTAGTCGAGTTAGCTAATATGCTAGCAAATTCATGGCGTGATCCAGGAAACTTCATCAATATTGATTCTCGTTTTTTTCCACTTAATCGAGTAGAGGCCTATTTTGTCCAGGATTGTATGTATGAGGAGCTCCAACAGGGCGTGGTTGGTTGGAAAGTTGGCGCGACTAGCGCAAGAATGCGTGAGCTTGACGGTCATGAGGATGTAATTCCTGGTCGCATATTTCAGTCCAGAAGTTATTTTGGAGCTTATCATAACCTGCCAATTAAATATTTTCCTAGTGCTCGAGCCGAGGCTGAATTCGCCTTCCAGCTGACTGCCAAACCGCATCTTCGCCAGAAGCCTTGGACTGCCTCTGAGATGGAAACCATGATGGTGCTTCATCCCGCGATAGAGATTATAGGTAATCGCTTTAAGCTAGAAGATGCCAGAAAAGCAGAAACTTCGCTTATGACGATTGCAGACAATGGCGGCGGCATAGGCTTTATATTCGGCGACCCTGTAGAAGATTGGCAGGGGATAGATTATCGACAGCATCTAATCGAACTTACAGTGAGTGATGGCACGCCTGCTGATAATTTCCTTGGTGAAATGCGTTGTGTTCCAGAGCAAGCCGCGGCCGACCTGGTTAATCATTTGGCGTTGCGTGGCTACGAATTGCAGATAGGAGATTTTATCTCTACGGGCGCTGCATCGGTGCCACAATCCTTTTCATCTGGAGATTATGTACACGCTAATTTTGGTGAGCTTGGCGAGATAAAAGTAACATTCGAATAATCTGAATATAAAGTGGGGATAAAAGTAAAATGGTTGATATACTGGTCATCTTTGGGCCCAACCTGAATTTTCTCGGGACACGTGAACCGGAAATTTATGGTGCAGATAGCATGGCTGATATTTTGAAAGAGCTTGTCGTTGAAGCTGAGCGGCTCGGCCGAAGTATAGAAATCATACAATCGAATGAAGAGGGAGTTCTAGTAACTGCGCTTCAGGAGGCGCGCGATAAAGCCACGTCGATTCTGTTCAACTTGGTTGCCTATACGCACACTTCGATAGCACTTCGTGATGCGCTGGCAATGTTTGATGGCCCTAAGGTCGAGGTACATCTATCGAACAACGATAGTCGAGAAAATTTCAGGCAGGTGAGCCTTACAGCAGGAGTCAGTGATGGCAGCGTTGTTGGGTTTGGTGCAGACTCCTTTTACTTGGGGCTTAATGCCGTGCATCGTCTCTTGCGAAAAAGAGAAGGGGCTTGAGTGAACTAGCTCGTGCAGAAAGGGAAGATGACATGACAAAACAAATTCATCATGTGACCGTCGTTGGTGCTGGTGGTATGGGGGCCCTGTTTGGCGCAATCCTCTCTGAAGGGGGTCTTGAGGTAACGCTTGTGGATACTAATCGCGAACACATCAATGCAATTCAAAAGAATGGACTTCTGGTCTCTGGATATGGCGACAACAGTCGGCTCATGCTGAAGGCAACACATGACGTTAAACAGATTGAGCAAACTGATATTGTGCTGGTACAATGTAAGGGAACAGCAACTCATCAGGCGGCGCTTGCAATGACGCATCTTGCAGATGCAGGTGCCGTTTTTATAAGTTTTCAAAATGGCCTAGGCAACGAGGATGTTCTTGCGGACATTCTTGGTCTTGAGAATGTCCTGGGCGGGTTGACCTCGATGGCTGGCGCTCAAACAGGTCCTGGGCAGATCCGCGATTTTGACCGAGTGCCTTCCTACATTGGTGAATGGGGTGGCGGCATTTCTGTGCGCGCTGAAGCGGTTGCCGCTGCATTTACAGCGGCCGGGTTGGAGACATATGCGAGTACTGACATCAGAATGGACATCTGGAAAAAGCTTATTGGCAATATGGCGATGAGTGCTGTCTCTGGAGTAACTAATCTGACTAGTGTTGAAATCCTGAGACTGGAGCCACTCCGCAAAGTCTGTTATGCCGCGCTTGACGAGGCAATTTCAATTGCGCGCTCTCAAGATATTAATCTTGATCGCGACGTTGTGGTAAAGGGACTTGAGTTGATGACAGCACCGGGCGGTACCGGTGACAACAAATCTTCTCTTTGCTTGGATGTGTTGGCGCGCCGGCCTAGCGAAGTCGAATTTATTTATGGCGTGCCACTGCAGCTTGCCGACGAGGCTGGCCTCGCTGTTCCAACATTGCGTAGTCTTTATGGGTTTGTGAAGGGTATCGAAACACATTATGTCGGCTCTTACCACCGCGAGGGAGGATAAAAAATGGGTTTATTGACAGGGAAGACTGCCTTTGTGTCTGGTGGAACGAGGGGCATTGGGCTTGCTATCGCTGAGCGTTTAGCAAGAGAAGGTGCAGATGTTATGGTTAGCGGCAGCAGTCAATCCAATTGCGATGTAGCGGTTAAGAGAATTGCTTCCAATTCTGGTGGCCGCGTTGAGGCCTGTGCTGCCGACCTGCGAACATTTGAAGGGTGCCAGTCTGTGTTCGACGCGCAAGGTAAAGCTTTTAATTCTTGTGATATTTTAGTTCATAGCGCAGGCGCAACTAAGGGTGGTGTATTCCCTGACCAAGACGATACTGATTTCATTGATGGTTTTGCGCTTAAATTCCATGCCGGGGTCCGGCTGTCACGCCTCTTCTGGCCGTCGCTTGTTGCCGCGCGCGGTAATGTGATAATGATTGTGGGTGGCGCGTCGCGCAATCCTGATGCCAAATTTATGGTTGGTGGTGCAGTCAATGCGGCGCTTGCAAATTTCAGCAAGGCACTGGCGGGTCAAGGCCTTCAAGATGATGTAAATGTAAATTGGATTAATCCGGGTCAGACGGAGACCGAGCGCTTGCAACAACTTCTCGAGACACGGGCGCGTGATGAGAATCGGAGCGTCGATGATGTCCGAGCTGAGCGTATGCAGGCCGAAGGCATTCGCCGTCTTGGGCAGCCAGAGGATACTGCAGCGCTTGTTGCATTTCTCTGTAGTAACGAGGCACGCCATATCCATGGTGCGGGCATTGCTGTAGATGGTGGCGCGACAAAGGGGTATTTTTAATGGATTTTTCTTTGTCTGAGGAGCAGCATCTGCTTGTTTCTAGCATCCGAGGTTTCATTGAGTCTGAGTTACGGCCGTTAGAGGAAGGCATCGAAAAGACTGGTCGACTTGCTGATGATGTGGCCTCTGAGATCCGAGCTAAATCACAGGAACTCGGTCTTTATGCAGTTAATATTCCAACTAAATACGGCGGTGGTGGTCTGTCGGTTTTGGACTGGATGATCGCTGAAGAGCAGTTTGGCCGCACTAGTGACATTTTGGTTCGCCGTGCCTTCGGCAATGTTTACGAAATTTTGCTAGAAGGCACAGACGCGCAGATCGAGACATATCTAATTCCTGCGGTTCGTGGTGACCGAACCTTCTCTGTAGCCTTCACTGAACCTGAGGCGGGGTCTGATGCTGCTGCTATAAAAACTAGAGCAGTCCGAAAGAATGACGGTTGGGTGCTGAACGGTTCCAAGCATTTCATCTCGGATGGTTTGTATTCTGACTTCTTCATTGTTACCGCAGTCACAAACCCCGACGCAGGTGCGCGTGGAATTTCCACATTTATTCTCGACAAGGGGCTTGCAGGGTTCACCGTTGGTCGAGATCAGCCGATGATGGGGCTAAAGGGTACTTCACACGTAGAAATGCACTTTGAGAATGTGAAACTTAATGAAGGCTGCCTTCTTGGAAAGGAGGGCCAAGGCTTAAAGTTGGCGCTAGCAACTCTTGGTCGTGTGCGGTTAGCGCAGGTGTCCGCACGAGCCGTGGGCAGGGGCAGCATGATCCTCGATAGCTGTCTTCGTTATTCTAAGGATAGGAGGCAATTTGGCTCACCAATTGGGGAATTCCAGATGATCCAGCATATGCTTGCCGACTCGGCGATGGAGATCAACGCTTGCCGACTGGCCCTCTGGCAGACGGCAAGCCGTATTGATGCTGGAGAAGAGGCACGGGGTGCGATATCGATGCTAAAAGTGCAGGCTTCAGAAATGCTTGGGCGGGTTGTTGACCGAGCGGTTCAAATCTATGGTGGTGCTGGATATTGCTGTGATTTGCCGATTGAGCGTTATTACAGAGATGCGCGCATCGCGCGGATATATGACGGAACTTCAGAAATTCACCGTATGGTTATGGCTCGACAGATGATGAAGGGGGATGTCGGCCTTTTCGACATCTATGAACAAGCAAGATGACAAAAGTAAAATTCCTTTCTGCGGACGAAGCTGCAGCCATGATTAAGGATGGTGATACGATTGGTCTTGCTGGTGGCGGTGGCGGTTTGGTTGAGGCGAGCGCACTACATGCTGCTGTGGAGCGAAGTTTTCTTGAAACTGGCCATCCCCAAAATTTAACTTGTATTCATGCGCTTGGTATAGGCGATAGGCAGGAGCGTGGCATGAACCGATTTGCTCATGTAGGCATGACCAGCCGTGTGATTGGGGGGCATTGGGTATGGTCACCACGGATGCAGCAGATGGCGCGGAATAACGATATTGAGGCTTATGTGCTGCCTGGTGGGGTGATCATGCAATTGATGCGCGAGGTAGCCGCTGGTCGTCCTGGGTTAATCACTCATGTTGGGCTTGGTACCTTTGTTGATCCGCGGCTGGATGGTGGACGCATGAACGAGGCTGCAAAGCAAAATCTGACGGAAATTATAACCATAGAAGGTAGAGATTATTTACGCTATCTGCCAATTCCAGTAACGGTAGCTCTTCTTCGTGGTAGTTACGCCGATGAAGAGGGTAATATTTCATTGGAGGAAGAGCCGGCTAATCTTGACATTTATGCGATAGCCGCCGCAGCACATAACAGTGGTGGAAAAGTAATTTTCCAGGTACGAGGAATGGTTCCACGCCATAGCATGAAGGCACGCGAAGTACGTATTCCGGGAGCGCTGGTCGATGCTGTTGTTGTTGATGAAACACAGCAGCAGGGCTACGAAGTGGTCTATGACGCAGCGTTGTCTGGTCAGAAACGTAGAGAGGGTTTTGCTCAACCTGAGCCGTTGTTTTCATCACGTTTGGTAATAGCACGCCGCGCTCAACAGGAGCTTTATGATAATGCTGTGATAAATTTTGGCTTCGGTATCCCCGACCAGATTGCCAAGTTGATCGACCATGACGGCAAATCGGCGCGATATTTTCAGACTATTGAGCATGGCACCTATGGCGGCAGGCTAATGGATGGAGATCTGTTTGGGTATGCTATGAATCCAAGTTGTATGATCGACGGTCCTTCGCAGTTTGATTTTTATTCGGGCGGTGGACTGGACATAGCCTTTCTCGGTTTTGGTGAGATAGACGCTGTCGGCAATGTCAATGTTTCCAAGCTCGGTGGCAATACTGTTGGGCCGGGTGGTTTTATTGATATTGCCCAAAACGCACGTAAGGTGGTGTTTTGCGGTACTTTTGATACAGGTGGCGCCCGCACTGAGGTGGGTTCTGGCGTCATGCGAGTGACAGAGCATGGGCGGATCTCTAAGCTGGTCGATAAGGTCGACCAGATAACCTTTTCAGGTCCCCAATCATTAGTGCAAGGTCAGAAAGTTATTTACATTACTGAGCGCGCGGTTTTTGAGTTGCGAGAAAATGGCTTGCACATAATTGAGATCGCCCCAGGAATTGACTTGCAAACAGATTTGCTTGACCGAATGGGGTTTGTACCAAACATGAATTCACCTCTGTCTGAAATGGACGGTAATTATTTTAAAAAATGATGAAGTGGGGACCGTCAATGGATGTATTCAGAATTGGGCTGATTGGTGCTGGTTCGATTGGCACGAGGCATATTAAGGCCATTGATGAGTTGGCGCTGATCGAGCTTGTAGCTATTGCAGACCCAGCGCCCGCAGCGGCAAAGCTTGCGGAATCTCGCGGCCTTGAGGCTTTTGCTAATGCTGAGAGCATGCTCTCAAAAACAGATGTTGATGCAGTTATCATTGCCACCCCAACAGAGCGTCACCATGCTGATTTGATGATGGTTCTCAAGTATCGCAAGACGGTATTGGTTGAAAAGCCGATTACTGCGACCACGAAAGAGGCTGACGAGGTGACTAACTATGCAGCTGAACAGGGATGCCAAGTTCTTGTTGGCCATCAGAGGCGATATTATCCTTGCGCGCAAATAGCGCGAGATATTATTCAAAATGGCCGCATCGGCAGGCTTATGGCGGTAACTGGTCAGTGGACAACGCGCAAGGATGAAGACTATTTCGCTCCAGCGTGGCGCCGTAATTTCGAGGCTGGCCCAATTCTGACCAACCTAATTCATGAAATTGATCTCTTGCGTTTTATTTGTGGTGACATCGCGTCGGTTTCTGCTGAGATGACTAATCATGATCAAAATTTTGAGAAGGAAGATGCGGTTGCAATAAGCTTGAAATTTGCCAATCAGGCGGTTGGAAGTTTTTTGCTTTCGGATCGAACGCCGTCCCCCTGGACCTGGGAAATGGCGCTTGGTGAAAGTGTAAAATTTCCTAAGACTGGCATGAATAGCATTCGCTTTTTGGGTGTTCAAGGTGCGCTGGAATTTCCGAATCTGGTGCTGTGGAAGCATGCTGATGATAATGGTAACTGGCACCAGGAGATCGCGCCTGAAGTAATTGAGGCGCCGTTCATTGATGCCTATGTGGCGCAGTGCGAACATTTGCGGGCCGTTGCATGCGGCTATGAAACACCTATTGTCGATGCGCTAAATGGGAGCAGATCACTTGATGCTACACTCGCAGCTGCGCGCGCAGCGACGGGTGGAAAGCGCATTCAACTCTCAAATTAAATGAAATTTAGGAGGGATTAAAATGACGGATTTCTATCTTAAAATTGGCGATACCACTAGCTTCACCAAGACGGTCTCAGAAAGTGATGTCTACCAGTTTGCGGGCATAACAGGTGATTTTTCTCCAAACCATGTCAATAAGGCTTATATGGAAAAATCTAGTTATGGTCGGTTGATGGCACATGGTGCTCTAATCATTGGATTTATGTCTACAGTCTCGACCCAGATAATCGCTCATAGTCGTGAGGCAGAAGAAACTCCGGTCTCAGTTGGGTATGACAAGGTTAGATTTTTAAAGCCAGTCTTCCTGGGCGATACGATTACCGTCGCATATACTGTAAGCGAAATCGATGTTGTGCGGCGCCGGTCGACAGCTGGTATTGAGGTTACGAATCAGAATGATGAGCTTGTCGCGGTTGCCAGCCATATTCTTCAATGGGTGCCGAACAACTAATTACTAGTGGAACTCAAAATGGGGAGATCAAATTGAAAAGTCTGGTCGATATTGCCGGTCAAAACTTCATTGTAACTGGTGCAGCCAAAGGCATTGGTTTAGCTATCAGTTCGCTTTTTAACAGTCTAGGGGCAAAGGTTTCTGGTTGGGATCTTGATGATTCTGGTATGAAGAACAATTCAGTTTTCGCTGACAGTCAGATTGTTGATGTCAGCAACCCATTGCAGACAAAGGAGGGGTTCGCTGCCAGCCTCGCAGCTCTTGGTGATATTGATGGCGTTATTGCAAATGCTGGGGTGAATGGGCCAACAAAACCGTTGTGGGATTATTCGCTGTCAGAATGGCAAATGGTGATGTCGGTTGATCTGACAGGGGTATTTCTGACTGTGCAGGCCGCTCTTGGTCATTTGAGGGAACGGGAACGAGGCCGTATTATCATTATTTCCTCTATCGCAGGAAAGGAAGGCAACCCGGGTGCCGTGCCCTATGGCGCAGCAAAAGCCGGCGTCATAGGACTTGCGAAGGGGCTGGCGCGTGAATTGCTACCATCAGAGATTACGGTAAATTGTATTGCGCCTTCGATGGCAATGACGGACTTGCTGGATGAGATGAGTGCGGAATATATTGCAGATAAGAAAGGCCGGATCCCCATGGGGCGTCTATGTACACCTGAAGAGATTGCCAGTGTAGCAGCGTTTATTGCTTCCCCAGCATGCAGTTTTACCACCGGTCAAATTTTTGATGTGACTGGCGGGAGGGCCACATGGTAAACGCACTTCGTCAGCTGCAGCTTGATGACCTTTGCGTGCATCAAGTGACACTTTCAGGCCAATGTGATTTCGCTAATTCACTGGCAGTGCTTAGAAATGCAGGCATCAAAAGAACCGCGCTATGGACGCCAATGATCAACTCTTGTGGTATTTCCGAAGCCAAACGGATATGGGATAGCGCTGGTATGACGGCTGAGTCTCTTTGTGTTGCATGCCTCTTCGAAGATGAAGCGTTGCTTCGCGAGCAGCTTGATCTTTCTGATATGTTTGGTGCCCGAACTCTTGTGATAATTACTGGTGGATTTGAGGCACTGAAGTCTGCAGGCCACGATGGTGATATCGATTATGCCCGAAGTTTATTAGTAGAACGGCTTGCTTTGGCAGCGGAGCTTGCTGACAGTTATCGGGTCAGACTGGCCTTTGAGCCTCTGCACCCAATGGTCTGTGGCTTTCGGTCAATTGTCTCAACTCTTCAAGAATCACTCGATATTCTTGATCAAATGGATGATTCTCATGACATAGGCCTTGCCATCGACACCTATGCCCTTTGGTGGGAACATGATTTGCAGGAAAAGTTGAAACGTGCTGGTAGGCGTATTCTGAATTACCATGTTTCCGATTGGCTTGCTGACACAAGGGATCTTCGGCTTGATCGTGGAATGCCAGGCGACGGCCAGATCGCGCTTTGTGACTGGCGCCACATGATTGAAGCAGCTGGCTATTTTGGCCCAATTGAAGTCGAAATTTTCTCACGTGACCGTTGGTGGAAGACTCCAGCCGAAAAGATGATAGAGGAAATCATACAAAGGATGAACTCTGCCTTCTAATAAACATTATAAAAAAGCTGGGTTTTCTATGTGTGAAATAATGATGATTTTTCATCAAATAAGTGTTTGCGTATCTCAAAAGGTATCATATCATTTTACTCTTAAAGTTAAATGTATACCTTGAATTAAGCTATTAATAATTCAAAAAGGTATTCATTTTTTTGAAGCTGCAGGGGGGAATATTGCTTGAGATCAAGGGTGTGCACGCGGGCTATGGCAATCTAAAAATCCTGCGTGGTATAGATATGCAAGTGCCAAGTGGCGGTATTGTTACCCTCCTAGGAGGGAATGGCACTGGAAAGTCTACTCTGCTTAAAGCTATTTCAGGATTGATCCCTCTGATGGAAGGTGAGATCATTTTTGATGGCGTGAGTGTCTCGAAATTGAAGCCTCACGAGCGCATGCGCCTTGGCCTCGTTCAGGTAACCCAAGCAAAAGAAGCCTACCCGGCTATGACAGTTGAGGAAAATCTCGTCCTTGGTGCTTACACACGCAAAGACCGTGAGGCCACAAAGGCTGATCTTCAAAAGGTTTATGATTTTTTTCCAGTTCTTCGCGAGCGACGAAAGCAGCTTTCTGGAACGCTGTCTGGTGGTGAGGTGCAAATGTTGGTAATTGGCCGCGGCCTAATGGCATCACCAAAGATGCTTATGCTTGATGAGCCAAGCGCTGCACTAGCTCCGAAAGTGGTTCTGGAGATTTTTGCTAATATCAACCGGATCGCGAAATCTGGTGTGACGGTCTTGGTTGTTGAACAGAATGTCAGGATGGCACTGATATTAGCCCAATATGGTTACATCATTCGTGATGGAGTGATTATGATGAAAGGTGAAGCCAAAAAGCTAATTAGTGACCCAGCAGTTAAGGAATCGTTCCTTGGCGGTTCTGTGTCTGACACCACAAAAGCTCTTAGGAATTAGACAGCTAATTGTAGGAATTAAAAATTATGGGATTTGATTTTAACTCGTTGCTAGCTTTCATTATTTTTGGTGTCACCATTGGCGTAGTTTATGGAATTGTGGCGCTTGGAATCTCGCTGATTTATTCTGGATTAGATATTGTGCATTTTGCTCATGGTGAAATGTATATGTTTGGCGCCTTTTTTGGGCTTGTGCTCGCACACAACGTTGGTGTGCCTTACCCAGTTGCACTAATTGGGGCGATGATACTTACGGCCATACTTGGGATGTTAGTGGAAAGAGTTTTCTACCGAAGACTTACACGTGCTGGTGGTGGATATACGGTTGCCGGTATGGGAATGATCATCTGCGGTTTTGGTATGTCAGTCGCTCTAGTTAATGCTGCTTATTTTTTCTTTGGCGCAGAAGCAGAGCCCTTTCGAGCCAATCTTGACTACATACCGCGGTTAACCTTTCCAGGAGATATCAATGTTCCTGAAAGCTATGTATTAACAGCGATCATCTCAGTATTACTAATGGCTGGACTACATTATTTTTTGCGGCACACAAAGACCGGGCTAGCTGTTCGTGCGGTCGCTCATAACAAGGACATAGCTTATCTAATGGGCATAAATGTACCCTTGATGATTTCACTGATTTTTGGCCTTGCCTGCGGTCTTGCCGCCGCCGCCGGGGTGTTGATTGGCCCAATGCAATCAGTGCAGGTGGAAATGGGTTACTTGATGTTAATGAAAGCGTTTGCTGCCGCTGTTGTTGGCGGGTTTGGTTCGCTTCCTGGTGCGATACTTGGCGGCATCATGGTTGGCATTTTTGAAAATCTTGGCGCCGCTTATATTTCAGCGAGTCATAAAGACATTTACGCATTTTTGCTTTTAATCCTAGTTTTGATGTTCAGGCCATCAGGCTTGTTTGGGGTTGAGGCAAAAGTAAAGGCATAGCGGCTAGTTTCGCTATGAATACGGGCGAAGCCCAAAATTAAAAGGAGGAAAACATGAAACTAATGAATAAAGTTTTCGCCGGTTTAGTAGCTACAGGTGTTGGTCTTGCCACTACCGCTGCTTTTGCTGGTGACATTCGTGTTGGGATCACAATGCGAATGGTGAGTGAAAATGGCCAAGCATACGGCCAGATGGTGATGGATGAGATCAAGGCAATCAATGATGCTGGAGGCATCAACGGCAATATGATCAAAGCCACACTTATGAATGATGAATGTAAGTCTGACAAAGGCGTAGCAAACGCCAATAAGCTGATCTTCCAGGAAAACATTCATCTTCTTATCGGTTCAACATGCTCATCTGTGTCTTTGCCGATTGTTGACGTGACAGCAAAGGCTGGTGTTCCGCAAATGATCCCGCATTCCACTAACGCAAAAATTACACAAAAAGGAAGTGAATGGGTATTCCGTATTCCGGTGTCAGGCCGTTACTACGGAGGTGTCAATGCAAAATATGTTGGTGAGAACATTGGTTCAAAGATAGCCTATATATGTGCTGCTGACGCAGCCTCTGTGGGTGACTGCGCAAACATGGAAAAGCAAATGCGCGCTCGCTTTGGGGTCGACCCTGCTTACCGAGCTGATGTGCAAGAAAAAGAAGTGGATTTCCGTTCCCACATGCAGAAGATCAAGTCCATGAATGTCGATGGTATTTTAGTTGCGGCTCTCGCTGAAACTATGGCTCGAGCACTCATACAGTCCTATGAAGCAGGCATTGGTGAGGATGTGCGCCGTATTGGTTCGTCTTCAGCTTCTAACGCGCCAGTTCCGAAGATTGCAGGTGATGCTGCTAAGGGCGTGTTCTTCACAGCTGCCTATGCTGCTGCTGACAATCGCCCAATCGCTAAATTGTTTAACGAGATGACCCGTAAGCGTTATGGCATTCATGCGCCAGATCATGATTTCTCACAGGCTTATGATCTCGTTCGGATAATGGAAATTGCGCTGAACAACGCCGACCTGCAATTAGAGCAGTGGTCACTTAAACAAGATCGAACTGCTATACGCGATGCAATTGCAAGTGTAGAGGGTTATGAAGGTTTAGCCTCAGGCCCAATCAGCTTCTGCGCTGCTCCGACACCACAGTGCCGTGATGGTAACCGCACTGCTGTGCTCATTGGTTACACCAAGGGTGGTGAGAACTTTGAAACTGAGGTTCTTGCGCGTGTAACGATGGAGCCTGATTTCGGACTTGAGTAAGCATAAAAAATCAATGGTCGGGAAACGTGTTCCCGACCATTTTCTTTTTGTTTTTAGTAATTAATATTTAAATACACCACAAGGAACAGCTACATATGGTATTTCTATCGCGTATTGCTGACCTCATAGATGCGCTTGCAAGTCGTCATAGACTTCTGCCTTGGTTGATTGCATATGTCATGCTGCTACCCCTTCCATTCATTATGTCGACCTTTTTCAACAGTTATTTAATCGACTTAGCAAACCGAGCTTGTCTGTTTATTTTGCTTGCAGTTGGCCTAAATATTGTTAAAGGATTTTGTGGCCAAGTTACAGTCGGTCATATTGGCCTTTACGCCATCGGCGCAGTTACTTCGGCTGTTCTATCACTTGAGCCTGGGGGATTTGGGGGAGCGCTTGGATTTGGCCTGCCGGTCTGGGTATCAATTCCAATAGCAATTCTAGTAACTGCCTTTGCCGGTCTCATCGTTGGGTTGCCTTCTGTCCGGCTAGAGGGCGCATATTTGGCTCTGGCCACACTTGGGCTTGGCGAGTCAGTGCGTATTTTTATTGCCGTTACTCCGGCACTAGGATCTAGCACAGGCTTGATGATGATCCCTGCACCAAGTATTGGCAGTTTTGTTTTCGATTCCTTCACAAGCTATTACTATTTGGTAATGACGGCTGCGCTTGTTGGGATCTATTTCTCTTTTTCGATCCTGCGCTCGGCTACAGGACGAGCATTTCAGGCAATACGGGAAGATACCATTGCTGCTTCAGTAAACGGCATCAATGTTATTAAATACAAGCTACTTGCATTTGTACTTAGCGCGATTTACGCAGGCCTCGCTGGTGCTTTATTTGCTCATATGCCGCCAGGTTACCTTCACCATAACAATTTTACAGTAATTGAAATGGTGACTTTACTGCTCATGGTAGTCTTAGGTGGCATAGGTAATGTTTGGGGCGGTGTTATAGGCGCGATCGTTGTGACTATTGCTTACGACCAGACCAAAGATTTAGTGGTATATTTTATGGATCGTCCCATAGTTGTTCAGCCGCTCGTCTTCGGACTTTCAATGGTTTTGTTGGTGCTATTTATGCCAAGGGGGATTGGTGGCTGGTTCGAGGGCGTGCTTCGGAACCGCAGATTTATAAAGAGAAGTGAGGAGAAGTTAGGTGGCACTGCTAGAAACTCGCAATCTTAGTAAAAGTTTTGGAGGTTTGCAGGCGATCGATAAGGTGAGCCTGAAGGTTGAACCAAATACAGTTCATGGACTTATTGGGCCCAATGGATCAGGTAAATCGACGTTTTTCAACCTTCTTACCGGAGTTTATCAACCGGATGAAGGCAGCCATATTAGCTTTAATGGCATAGATATTACCAGGAGTCCTGCGCATAAAATTGCTGAACTTGGGCTAGCTAGGACATTTCAGCTTCTTCGTTTATACGGCGAATTGAGCGTCCTAGACAATGTAATGGTGGGCTACCATCCACATACAAAATATGGGCCCCTAGCGCCACTTATTAATGGCGCTGAGGTGAGGCGACAGGATAAGGTCGTTCGTGAAGAAATGGAGGAGCTTCTGGAATTTATAGGCCTTGCTGAATATGCAGAGATTCCTGCTGCTGAATTGTCAGGAGGTCAACGCCGACTGTTGGCACTTGGGCGGGCTATCGCGATGCGCCCAAAGATGTTGCTCCTTGATGAACCTGGGGCCGGCCTTTCGCCTGTAAATGTAGACAACCTTATGTCGACAATTATGACTCTCAAGAAGCGTTATAACCTCACAATCATTGTGGTCGAGCATATTCTCAAGGTTGTTATGTCAACCTGCGATACAATTAGTGTGCTTGATCATGGCCAAAAAATATCAGAAGGTGCTCCGGAATTCGTAAAGGGTGACCCGGCCGTTGTCGAAGCTTATTTGGGTCGCGAGATGGCGGATGAGGATATTCGGGCGGCAATGGATGCATAATCTAAATATGCTTTATCAGGTTAATGCCAAGACTTCAGCTATTCAACAGTTGTTAGAATAATTTTGCTCAAGCAGAATCAGTAATCTTTTGTGTAGAAGTCTAGGCTCTCTATGATGAAATCAAGCATCATGTGAGTTTTCTTAGGCCATAACCTTCGGAGTGTCATCAAAGCTATAATGTGGGCCCTTTGACGTGGCCTGCGCTGGTAATGGTTTGTTCTTTGAATTCATTGAACAACGATCAGGTTATCGCGGTTTCGGTGCAGCTAATGCCCCCTTTAGGTTGGCAGCGCAACGTCGAATATGAAAATTAGACAATTTTTTACTCAATTTGAATGCATTGATTTTTCAATCATGTGCCTACAGACAGCTATAGAGCAAAAGCAGAGCCTCATTATCTAGAATACTGTAGCTTTGACCACATGTGACCATTGCTCGCGTCCCAAACCACTACATCTTGTACTTTTTGGATGCCTGATTATATTATCGAGGAGCAGATGGGATTAAAAATGCTTAAACAGCCGCCTGAAGACATAAATTGGACAAAACGCTTTAGTCTAGTGGCTATCACTTGTGCAGTTATAATAGCAGCTGTAAACCTGCCCTACATTATCTGACAAAAAAGGGTTAACTGAGGATGACCCTGAATAATATCGGGTAACGAATACATTAATTTATAATTTAGCCTTGTTCGATGCTTCATTAATCGTTTCAGCATTATCCTGTGGACTTGTAGCTGGATTTATTCTGACCTATGAAATTGTTGTTATGCCCGGCCTGACAAAGCTCACAGACACAAGCGCTTAACAGGCTTTTTCATGGACGGGATTTGAATGATGGGTGGGGGGAGCCTTTCCAGCATCTTGGGATGAACGGAAATTCTTGTGTGATTAAATAAATGTATCCATGCTCACTGGTATTAATTCCGTTGCACTCATCTAAGTCGCCAGCGCCATGTTCAAACTCAAAATCCTGTGTATAGGTTCCATCATGCAAACCACCAGGCCCTCCGCTTCTTGAACCTTTTTTCAATTGATAACTTGATTTAAATTTATTTTTCATAGATGCGTAAATTTTAAATCCGTCGCCAGCAAATCCCACATGAATTAAGTCATCAGGTTTTTTTTGTGTCTGAATAAGACCTATGGGTAAGCCGTGATAATGATACATTCCGTTTGGCTGAACATGTGCATTATTCATATCTAAGCCTAGTCTTTTTTGGGATGATACAATCGCTTCCTCACGCCAACCGCACGGTCCATTGTTTCTTGTTCGTGGTCTGGCTCTATTCGGAGCAGATAACCTTTTTTTTGTTATTGATTGAGCTGCCTGTTTTTCAGGACTCCAGCATTCTGCTGTTTCGGGTACAAACATGACACCATTCACAGCGACACCAAAAAATTTGCTTGGGATTAAATAGCCCGTTTTTTTGGGTTTTTTAGTGAAGTACAAAATGTGTGTTTGTTCCTTCATTTTGTGTGGATTTCCTCGTCTAGGAAAGTCCCCAGTTTCATGATTGGGAATGCCGTTTGATTTTATGCTCACTGTGTTTGCAGTTTGTTTTATATCTATTAAATTGTTTAAATTTTTAACCGAAATCAAAAAAGCACTGGTGGATGAATCGGGAATTTCATGTGCCTGTAAAGCTGCCGTGCATAATATCGTTATGCCGAACGTAATAGTGCGAATTAACGCTCTCATAAGTATCAACATCATCTGTGTAACAAAACTTGCGTCAATATCTGATAACTAAAATGAGGCTAGAATTTGACAAGATTGGTACGTTCGAGAGAATTGGAACCCCTGACCGTAGATTCGGATTCTAGTGTTCTATCTAGATGCATTTAACGACTGTAAAGGGAAGTGCGATTAGTTTAACCTAAATAACGCATACTTGAACATTAATGGAGTAACAACTAGCCAGCACTAAGCACTCTTTTTATAGTTTTTATTGAGGTGCTTTTTATCTCACTCCATTTTTCTTGATTATCAATAATAACCTGAGCAGCTTTTAGCAATTGCAACGATAAAGCTCGATAGCAACCTACTACCTCTTCATACATTTCAGTATCAAAAGTTTCGCTGTTATAGGCTGCGATAACTTTATCCAAATTACTTGCGAGTATTTGGTCAGCAATTTGTATGTCGTTTTGTGCTGCTTGACCTGTGAAAACTTCTGATAAATAAGCTGAATAAGCTATGTCAGCTGCCCCGTCAAAAGCTGCTTCATCGCCCATGAAAAAGTCGATTGCGCCATTGCCTATAATGACGCCTGCACATGCAGCAATATTATCTAATTTATTTGTTTCAGCGTTTGCTGGTGCCCACCAAAGACAGAACCACAACAAAAGCAAAAATGGCATGCTATGTTTTTTCATTCGCTCCTCCTATTCGACTGATAGGTCGATTTATTAGGAAGAGAGTATCATGATATTTGTTGATAATGAATTTAAATTGTAAATAGAAATTGGCGCGCTCGAGAGGATTCGAACCCCTGACCCCTAGATTCGTAGTCTAGTGCTCTATCCAGCTGAGCTACGAGCGCATCTTGTTCGAAATATTGGGGGACGATAATCCACAATGCGACTGTCTGTCCAGTTTTAAATTGAGCCTTTGATTCAATTCTGAGATAAAATTTTGGACAGGATAGGAGCTTTGGTTGTAAAAAGGCCCTGACAGGAAAAGTCCAACTGAGTGAGGTAAAGGCGGGTAAAGCGTGACATATGATCAGAACAAAAATTTTCCGGTCTCTTGGGAGGAATTACATAGGACCTCAAAGGCATTGGCTTGGCGTTTATTGGAACTTGGCCCATTCACTGGAATTATCGCGGTGACCAGAGGTGGGCTTGTGCCGGCAGCTATTGTAGCGCGCGAGCTAGAAGTTAGGCTCCTAGAGACAGCTTGTCTTGCGTCATATCAAGCGCAAGAAAGAGGGGAAGTTGAGGTGATGAAAGCCCCCGAAATGGCAGGTGATGGAGAAGGATGGCTCATCATTGATGATCTTGTGGATACAGGTGAGACCGGCAAGATGTTACGACAACTGCTACCAAAGGCGCATTTTGCAACAGTTTATGCAAAACCGCTTGGCCGGCCTGTGGTGGATACATTTATTACCGAAGTTTCTCAGGACACTTGGATTTTCTTTCCCTGGGATCTTGAACCGCGTCCATCGCGGCCGTTGGTTGACAATCAGCCCTAGTCAATCTGTTAGAACTCGGAATAAATCAGCTAAATAATCTTGACAATTTACTTGATGCACCGTAAGAAGCTTGCTGATAAATTAATAGTGAAACCAAAGACAAAGGAGCGACAAAATGAAACGCACTTATCAGCCAAGCGTACTTGTGCGTAAACGTCGCCATGGTTTTAGATCAAGAATGGCCACCGTTGGTGGACGACGCGTGATACGTTCCCGCCGTGCCAAGGGTCGTGCCAAATTGTCTGCCTAACAGGATTGTTATTGGTCCGGCTGACAAATAAAGGTCAGCAAAGCACTGCTTGGTCAGGTCGAGCTTATGACAGATAGCGGTTTTGACAAAATCAATCATACATTAGAAAATAAATCGCAAAGTCAACTTTTTGGCGCATTGCGGCAGCGACGCGATTTTCTGTTTGTACAGCAAAAAGGCGTCCGTCAAGTGATGACTCATTTCATTCTGCAGGCGGCTGTAAAACCAGCTTCAACGGCATCGCAGCCAGCTTTTAGTTTCAGAACGGGTGTAACAGCCTCAAAAAAAGTGGGCAATGCAGTGGCTCGCAATAGGGCGAAGCGACGAATGCGCGCCCTATTCCGCAAGCTGAAGTGTGACCATGCGCCGTCTGGCACAGATTATGTGCTTGTGGCCCGTCACAGCCTTGTTCAGGCAGCATGGACAGAATTGTCGGCAGATTTCTCCATAGCAGCAAAGCGCATCCATAAAAAACTTATTAAAACTGCGGCTCAGGAGTAAAGCCCTTGGGCATTAAAACAGGTTCATCGCACTTCAGAAAATTTATTGCACGAGTGTTGCTTACACCTGTATATATTTACCGCTATTTAATCTCACCTCTGCTTGGGGTGAATTGCCGGTTCACACCAAGTTGTTCTGCCTACACAATAGAGGCAATTGAAAAATATGGAGCATTGCGTGGCGGATGGTTAGCCGTTAAACGTATTGTCAGATGTCATCCGTTTGGTGGTTCTGGGCATGACCCGGTTCCTTGACAAAAACCAGGCTGACGATGCGGGTTGTATCATGTCTGCTTTTAAAAAAGTGAAAATAGGGAAAGTGCACAATGGCACCTGAAACACGAAATCTTATTGCCGCTATGTCTTTGTCACTAGCGATCCTGATTGGCTGGCAGCTTTATGTTGTTGAACCTGATCTCCAGGCTGATCGCGCCGCTTATGAAGCTCAGCAGCAAGCCCAGAAGAACCAGACAGCCACAACAGGTCAGATCGCGCAAACAGATGTAGGAGCAGGACAAACTTCAACAAATACGGTCGTTCAGGACAGTGGGGTCAGAATAAAAATAGAAGCCCCGCAGCTCACCGGCTCTTTTTCGACAATGGGCGGACGTCTTGATGATGTCGTTCTCAAAGGCTATTACGAAACCCAAGATAATGATGCCAGTCAAATTCATTTATTCAAGCGCTTCGATTCAGACTCTCCATATTTTGCAGAATTTGGCTGGGTTGCTAGTTCTGGTGAATCCATTCTTTTGCCTGATGAATCCACCTTATGGCAGGCCAGTAGCCAAATTCTGTCACCAGATTCACCAGTCACATTGACTTATGATAATAATGAAGGTCTGATTTTTTACCGCACTTTTTCCATTGATGAAGATTATCTAATTACAGTCACAGACAATGTGAGGTCTAACCGGAATGACTCAATCACACTTAGTGCTTACAGCCTGCTGCGCCGCTCTGATACGCCAGATACATTGGGGCTTTATATTCTACATGAAGGCCCCCTTGGCGTTTTCGATGAAACCCTCTCCGAAGAGGATTATGATGATGTGCGTGATGCGGGGCGTCAGGGCCTTACCTTTTCACCACAACAGCCTGGAGGGTGGATAGGAATTACAGACAAATACTGGCTGGCCGCTTTGATGCCAGTTCAGTCTAATAAAGCATATTTTTCGATGCGTTCTTTTGCTTCAGCGACGCCGACCGGACCACAAGATATCTATCAAACAGATATGCTTGGTGAGGTTATGCGCCTTGATCCCGGCAAGCAGATCAGTTGGCAGACATATCTGTTTTCAGGAGCAAAAAAGGTGACGGCCCTTGACCAATATGCTGAAGATTTGAACATTACAAATTTTGATCTGGCGATTGATTTTGGCTGGTTCTATTTTTTGACTAAGCCGTTCTTTTACGCCATCTCCTGGTTGTTTGGTATGTTTGGGAATTTTGGATTGGCGATTATTGTCTTTACAATTATTGTCCGACTGCTCTTGTTCCCATTGGCCAATAAGTCATATAAATCAATGGCAAAAATGCGCCAGTTATCGCCAAAAATACAGCAGATGCGCGAAGATTATGGTGATGATCGTCAGCGTCTGAATAAAGAAATGATGGAGCTGTATAAGCGCGAGAAGGTCAATCCGGCTGCAGGCTGTTTGCCGATCCTGCTTCAGATCCCAATATTTTTCGCTTTATATAAAGTGCTTTATGTTTCCATTGAAATGCGCCATGCGCCTTTTTACGGCTGGATTCAGGACTTGTCAGCAGTCGATCCAACTTCTGTTTTCAATCTTTTTGGACTCTTGCCCTATTCAACTGACTTCATTCCACAATTTCTGTCCATAGGCGTCTGGCCAATTTTGATGGGGATTTCCATGGCGGTCCAGATGCGTCTGAACCCGCCTCCTCCTGACCCAATACAGGCGAAAATCTTCCAGTGGATGCCGGTTTTTTTCACCTTTCTTCTTGCCGGGTTTCCGGCAGGTCTTGTGATTTACTGGACATGGAATAATATCCTATCCATTGCTCAGCAGTGGTGGATTACAAGAAATCTGGAAAAACAGAGCAATGCCTGACTCTGGCACTTCTAATGAAAGAGGATTTATTCACTTTTGATGATGAAGAAATAGAAGCAGGCCGGCTTTTGTTTGCTGGTCCCTGTGATTTTATTGCTGCAGCTCAGAATCTGACAGCTTTGCCGCCTATCAGTTTACCTGAAATAGCATTTGCAGGTCGCTCAAATGTTGGCAAATCATCTCTCGTAAACGCTTTGACGGGCCGTACAACACTGGCCAGAACATCGCAAACCCCTGGCCGAACAAGACAATTGATCTTTTTTTCCCTTGCAAGCCGTCTGCAACTTGTTGACCTGCCTGGCTACGGTTATGCCAAGGCTTCTAAGACAGATATCAAAGCCTGGACAAAGCTGACCCGTAAATTTCTAGTCGGCCGGCAGAGCCTTCAGCGGATGTTTCTGTTGATTGATAGCAGGCGAGGGATTGGCCAGGCGGATAAGGAAATGATGAAACTGATGGATGATTCTGCGGTTTCCTGGGCTGTTGTGTTAACAAAAGTAGATAAAATTAAGTCGGAACAGCTTCAAAAGATTTGTGATAAAACCCAGCAGGAGATCAGCCTCCATGTGGCAGCCTATCCACATATCTGGAAAATATCTTCGCAGACTGGTGCAGGTATTGCAGATCTGCGTGCGCACCTAGTTAGCCTCAGTCTGCCACGGACTGACCGATAGGCAGGGATCTTCTGTAGCAGATTTGTTGTCTGGTATTTGGCTGAGGACTAAATTATAGTCAGGCTGGGTCCTTGAGTTTAGTTTTAGCAATAACGCCCGTAGAGTAACAATAAAGAAAAAGAGAGAGTGAGTAAGGTGGAGGCAAAAACATCAGCACATTCCGAAGACTGGCTGAATAAAGCAGGCCTTCTGATCGAAGCCTTACCCTACATGAAGCGCTATGCCAACAAGCCTGTTGTGGTGAAGTTTGGTGGTCACGCTATGGGAGAACAGGAATATGTGGAGAGTTTTGCCGCGGATATGACCTTGCTGCGCCAGGTGGGGGCAGAGCCGATTATTGTGCATGGCGGCGGCCCGCAGATTGGCGATATGCTAAGCAGATTGCAGATTAAATCAAATTTTGTGAATGGTTTGCGGGTAACAGACGCAGCCACCATATCGGTTGTTGAAATGGTGCTGGCAGGCGGTATCAATAAAGCACTTGTGGCAGCGATTCATTCTGCCGGTGGGCGGGCTGTCGGTTTGTCTGGCAAAGATGGTCAGCTGATAACAGTATCAAAAATGGCTGAGCTCTCAAAACCGTCAGACAGTGAAATTGAACGCGTTGATTTGGGTTTTGTTGGTCGGCCGGAAAAGGTTGATCCAACTGTTCTTCATGCTCTGCTCGGGGTGGGGATGATCCCTGTTGTAGCTCCTGTGGGGCTTGGGCTTGACGGTCAGACCTATAACATAAATGCAGATACAGCTGCTGGTGCGGTTGCCAGCGCGATGACTGCAACCCGGCTTTTGATGCTGACAAATGTAGCTGGTGTTAAAGACAAGAATGGTGAGCTCATCACCCACCTTACCGTTAATACAGCACAGCAGCTGATCACAGATGGCACTGTACAGGGTGGTATGATTCCTAAACTGGAAACTTGTATCGCCGCTGTCCGCGAGGGTGCAGAAGCTGCAGTAATTCTTGACGGCCGGGATCCCCACGCTGTTCTGGTTGAGCTTTTTACAGAGCATGGGATTGGCACTCTGATCACAAGAGACTAGTTTAAGTGAGACAGAACTTCAGACCTTCATATCACAAGCAGCATGAATATCTGGTTCTTGATATGACAGCTAGCATAACCTATCTGTTCTCGCGACTGAAGCTCAGCTAAAGTGATCAGCAGAAAAAAAGGACATAAAGTTATAAATATGACTGCTGATTTAAAAAATGGCAAAGCTGTTACAGGTCTGAACGCTGCAGTTGTCACAGACTGGGTGTTTGATCTTGACAATACCATCTATCCAGCACGATCCAGCCTGTTTCCAAGAGTTGCGGCACGGATGACAGAATTTATCATGGCCCATTTTGATCTGGCAGAGAAAGAAGCTGCTGAGATGAAAACACGCTTATTCCGGGCCTATGGAACAACCATGCGCGGCCTGATGTCAGAATATGATATGGAACCAGATGAATTTCTCCATTTTGTGCATGAAATTGACTTATCTGATGTGGTGGCTGATCCAGAACTGGACAGTCTGCTAGCTCGTCTTGGCGGGCGCAAACATATTTATACTAATGGCACTGTCCGCCATGCAACGCGCATTCTGGACGCCTTTGGCATCCGGGGTCATTTTGACTTTATTTTTGATATTGTGGCATCCGATCATATCCCCAAACCGAACCCGCAACCTTATGCTCTTTTTGTTGAACAGAGTGGTATTGTTCCTCACACATCTGTCATGATAGAAGATATGGCCCGCAATCTTGAACCGGCCGCTGCTTTGGGCATGCAGACCATCTGGCTGGTTAGCGATCATGACTGGGCAGCAAGGGGAGCGGAGAATAACTTTGTCCACTTTATTGCAGATGATGTAAAACAATGTCTGTCAGATTTGACGTGACCCATAGACGCAGAGCTGCGTAGCTGCCGAAATGTTTTTAACTCACAGGAGACCCCAATCATGAGCAACACAGATCTTGAAATTGTCATAAACAAGGCGTTTGACGAAAAAGACATGGTGAATGCCCAGACTAAAGGTGAAATAAGGGACGCGGTTACTGAGGCGCTGGCCCGCCTTGATGCTGGTCAGGCCCGCGTGGCAGAGTCGGTTGGGAATCACCAATGGCAAGTCAATCAGTGGCTAAAAAAAGCTGTGCTTCTGTCCTTTCGTCTGAATGACATGGTCGTTATGGGCGGTGGAGCCAGCCATCCGGATGCAGGTCAGTCTGTCTGGTGGGATAAGGTACCTTCAAAATTCAGCGGCTGGGACGCTGCCCGTTTTGAAGAGGCTGGCTTTAGAGCTGTTCCCGGTTCAGTTGTCAGACAATCTGCCTTCATTGCGCCGTCTGTCGTTCTCATGCCCAGTTTTGTGAATTTAGGGGCATATGTAGATAGAGGCACAATGGTAGATACTTGGGCAACCGTGGGGTCTTGCGCGCAGATTGGCAAGAATGTGCATTTATCAGGTGGGGCTGGTATTGGCGGCGTGCTTGAACCACTTCAGGCTGGCCCGGTGATTATTGAAGATGACTGTTTCATAGGTGCCCGCTCAGAGGTCGTTGAAGGCGTGGTTGTGGAACAAGGGGCGGTGTTGTCAATGGGCGTATTCATTGGCGCTTCAACAAAAATTGTGAATCGCGAAACAGGTGAAATTCATATAGGACGTGTACCTGCCTATTCAGTGGTTGTGCCAGGGTCTCTGTCTGGCAAGACCCGCACTGATGGCAGCGTCTCTCCGTCTCTGTCCTGTGCTGTGATAATCAAACAGGTGGATGAGAAGACACGGTCGAAAACTTCTGTTAATGATTTGTTGCGTGACTGAAAGGCAGGACAAAACGTAATGGCCGAAATGCCTTATGAAATCAGGCTGACGCGGGATTTGATTAGATGCCCGTCTGTCACCCCGAAAGAAGGTGGTGCACTTGACCTGTTGCAGGTTGAGTTAGGCCATATGGGGTTTGAATGCACGCGTCTGCCTTTTGGTGAAGGGGCGGCCCGCATTGATAACCTATTTGCGCGTCTGGGTTCGGCAAGTCCGCATTTTGCGTTTGCTGGTCATATTGACGTTGTGCCTGTTGGGAACGAAGCAGCCTGGTCATATGGACCGTTTTCTGGTGATATAAAGGATGGTTGTATTTATGGACGCGGGGCTGCGGATATGAAAGGCGGAATTGCTGCCTTTGTTGCTGCCGCCAAACGTTATCTCGAAGCAGAACAGCTAAATGGCAGTCTCAGCCTGATTATTACAGGGGATGAGGAAGCTGAAGCAGTCAATGGCACCGTGAAGATGGTTGACTGGATGACTGTAACAGAGAATATTCCTGACTTTTGTATGGTGGGTGAGCCAACAAACCCTTCTGTTATGGGACAGACTATCAAGAATGGACGGCGCGGGTCACTCAGCTGTGAACTGACAGTTACAGGTCGTCAGGGTCATGTCGCATATCCGCATCTCGCGAATAATCCGATACCGGCCCTGTTTGCTATGTTGGCCCCTGTCAATTCTACCGAACTTGATAATGGCACGGCTTATTTTGGCCCCAGCACAGCAGAGGTCACGGGCCTCAAAATCAACGATTCAGCTAGCAATGTTATTCCTGATCAGGTGACAGCACAGTTCAATATCCGTTTTAACACTGAACATACCGTTGACAGCTTGCAAGGATGGCTGGATGAACATTTTGGCCGTTTAGCAGAAAAGTTACAGGTGAGTTATGAGGCGCAATTCTGGTCGAATGCTTTGCCATTCATCACTGAAGCCAGTGACCATTTAAATATTGTTAGAGAAACGGTTGAACAAGTTACGGGTCAGCAACCAGACTTATCAACTACAGGCGGCACGTCAGATGCCCGGTTCATCGCAAAAATTTGTCCGGTAGCGGAATTTGGTTTGGTTGGTCAGACCATGCATCAGGTTGATGAACATGTCAGGCTGGCGGATATTGAAACATTAACAGAGATATATTTTCAAATGATCAGGCAGATGGACAGCTAGCATTATGCAGACAAATCCCTACTCACCGCATTCCGTTGTTCAGTGTTTGACCTCCGCCTTTGATGTGGTTGCCGGGCGGGTGAAGCCTGATGATGTTTTTGATTTTTCTGCTTATGGTTTCTGGCAAGCTGTCTTTGGCAACTGGATTTTGGGTATTGTTCTAGCTGTTTTTCCCCTGTTTGCCCTGGGCGTCAAATTTATTGTTCTATTCGTGATCATCTCTTTGGTATCAATCCTTTTATATGCACTGATGGTGTGGCATGCGCTGGTCTGGATGGGTAAGGCAGATCGGTTTACCCGATTTCTTGTACCGTATTTATGGGTAGGATCACTTCAGGTGGTGCTGTTTGGGCTCATCACAATAGCCATGCAGATGACAGGAATTGGCATGTTACAAATTGTGATTCTGCCTGTTGCGGTCTGGATTTTGATTTGGCTGTTCAGGCTAGCACGTGACCAAATAGGTGTCAGTACATTTGCGGCAATTTGCTTTGTGGTTGGCCGTTTTGCAGTGGAACTGGCCATTGGGTTGCTGGCAGGTGTGCAGACTGGAATTGGACTTGGTTAATTTATTTTTTCGACCTGATATCAGTCTAGCTCATAATCAATGTGCGTCAGATACAAGCCCTGTGGCGGGGCTGTGGGGCCAGCTTCAGCCCGATCCTTCGCATCACGAACCCGGGTAAAGGCGGAGACATCCCATTTGCCTATACCGACCTGAACCAGACTTCCGGTGATATTTCTGATTTGGTGATACAGAAAGGATCTGGCCCTAGCGGTAATGTGTATTTCATCATCTGCCTGCAGAACAGACAGATAATCCATTGTCCTGATAGGCGAATCGGCCTGACAACCGGCTGCCCGGAAACTGGAAAAATCAAATCTGCCGATCAGGGTCTGTGCAGCTTCATGCATCGCAGTAGCATCCAGTTTTGCACGGTGATGCCAGACTGCATTTCGGCGCAGCGCTGAGGGGGCGGGACGGGTCAGGATACGGTAAAGATAGCTGCGCTGAACCGCATCAAATCGCGCGTTGAACGCGGCTGCAACAGGCTGTGCTGAAACAACAGAGACCTGATGTGTTTCCAGCAAGGCATTCAGACCACGCATGACATCTGTCGCTGTAAGTTGGGTGGGCACATCAAGGTGGGCAGCTTGTCCAGTTGCATGTACACCGGCATCTGTGCGTCCTGATCCCTGCACTGGGGTTGGCTGTGTTGTGAGTTTTTCGGCAGCCTGCTCAAGGATGGCCTGAACAGATGGCCCGTTATCTTGGCGTTGCCAGCCCACAAGACCGGTGCCGTCATATTCGACGCGAATGAGCATACGTTGTAGAGCTCGGGCAGGGTTGGTATAGGTCATGCCAAACCGCCCTGGAGAGGTGTGACAAGTAGTTGTCCAGGAGATAGCTGAACGCCATTCAGCCAGTCACGGGCAGCCATAGCCTGTTTTCCTGTAGGTTGCAGCGTGTTAATCTCAAGGGCTGTTTGCCCGCCACAGGAAAGGATCAGGCCACCAGAGGTAGAAAGGCCTAGAAAGTATCCTGGTAAAAAGCATCCTGAAGGTAAAACAGAATAAGCCTCAGATACACTTTGTCCTGAAAGTAGTTTTAGTCGACCTAAAACTGTGTCAATGAACGCGCCTGGTGATGGGTTAAAGGCATTGATCTTACCCTGTAGGTGCCCTGCTGTCAGGGTAAGGTCAAGACGCGCTTCTTCAGTTGATATTTTAGGGGCATAGACTACTCCATCTGCAGCCTGGGGTGTGGTCATGGCTGTTCCTGCAGCAATTTTATCCAGTGTTGTGCATAACAAATCAGCTGTTATTAGACAGAGACGGTCATGCAGCTGACCAGCTGTTATATTAGCTGGTATATCTGTCTCACAACAATCAAATACTGGGCCGGTATCAAGCCCCTTTTCCATTAGCATTGTGCAGACGCCTGTCTTGCGGTCTCCTGCCTCTATCGCCCGCTGGATGGGAGCGGCTCCGCGCCATCTGGGCAGAAGAGACGCATGACCATTTACACACCCGAATCTGGGCAGGTCCAGAATCGCCTGTGGCAATAAAAGTCCGTAAGCTACCACCACAAAAATATCAGCCTCATGGGCAGCCAGCTCTTCGCATATGGCCGAATCTTTCAACGTTTCTGGCCAGAAGCAGGGCAGGTCCATTTTCTCGGCGGCTGCGCCAACATCTGTTTGCCGTAACTTCATGCCGCGACCTGATTTGCGGGGCGGCTGGGTATACACAGCCTTTACAGAATATCTGTCTGCCAGACGTTGCAGGCTGGGTACAGAAAAAGCCGGGCTTCCCATGAAAATCACCGATAGGCTGTCAGCTGGCTTTATTGGTTCAGTCTGAAGCTGTTTAGTCATTTTGTGTGCGGTTTTCCTTTATTACCTTGCGCATAATCATATCACGTTTCAGCCGGGAGAGATGGTCAAGGAACAAAACGCCGTTCAAATGATCAATCTCATGCTGAACACAGGCGGCTAGCAAGCCTGTTGCCTGCATCTCCTGCTTCTGCCCTTCAATATCAAGATAGGATACGTGAACTTCAGATGGCCGCACCACTTCGGCATTGTGACCAGGTATCGACAAGCAGCCTTCTTCCATTTTTGTATTTTCTTTTGAAAGCCAAATAATTTCTGGGTTAATCATTTTCCATAAGGCTGGCGGCTCATCATCACGCGCACAGTCCATCACGATCACGCGCTTCAGCAAGCCAACTTGGTTGGCAGCAAGACCAATTCCCGGTGCAGCATACATGGTCTCTGCCATGTTATTTGCAAGCTGCAGAATTTCATCTGTAATATCATCAACAGGCTGCGCAACCTGACGCAAGACAGGCTGGGGAAGCAGAACAAGAGACATCACGGCCATGGGAAAGAGACCTTTTCCTTAAAAATAAGTTCAGACCAAATCGGCCTATACTGTAAATAACCGCACTATGAAGATTTGTCTTGGATTGTGCAAGCATCGCCAGACAGTCATTTCAGATGAAACGCAGACATAATGCTGATAGACTAAGTGTCATGACAGATTTTCTTCTTATTTTGCCCTGGGGGCTTTTGGGCGGCTGTGTGGTTGGCTTTTTCTTTGTGCTTGCTAAGCGCGGGACAGATGTTCGGACTACTGCTCCTGAACTAGTTGATTTGCGGGGCCAGCTGTCCATGTTAAGTCAGACCAGCCAGCAACAGCAGCAAGCCCAGATTGAGCAAATGTCTGCGTTGTCAAAGAGGCTTGAGGAATCGCTTGCTGGGATGTCCCAGCGGATGGGCCAGTCGCTGCAGCAACAGACAGAAAAAACACATCAGAACTTAACCGACCTCTCCGCACGGCTGGCAGTCATAGATGCGGCGAATGCGAAGATTAGTGAGCTGACTGGGCAGGTTACACAGCTTCATAATATCTTGGCGAACAAGACAGATCGGGGAGCCTTTGGCGAGGTGCAGCTGGAAAATTTAGTGCGGACCGTCCTGCCGCCCAATGCGTATGACTTTCAGGTTCAGCTGTCCAATGGGAAGCGGGCAGATTGTGTGCTGAAATTGCCGAATCCACCTGGGGATATTGTTATTGATTCAAAGTTTCCGCTAGAGGCTTGGCATCACCTGCGGCAGGCGGACGATGAGGCAGCGCGGCGGGCTGCTCGTAAAAAGCTGGGTGCAGATGTTCTCAAACACGTTCGTGATATCCATGAGCGCTACATTATTACTGGTGAAACAGCTGAGTCAGCCTGTATGTTTCTGCCCTCAGAGGCGGTCTACGCCGAACTTCATGCTCATCTTCCGGATATCGTCGAAAAATCTTATAGTTCCCGCGTCTGGATTGTTTCCCCGACAACAATGATGGCAACATTAAACACAGTGAGGGCTGTTTTGCGTGATGCGCGGATGCGTGAACAGACGGCGCTTATTCAAAAGGAAATCGGTGTTCTGATTACAGATATCGAACGTCTGGATAAGCGGGTAGATAATTTGGACAAGCATTTTGATTTGGCTCAGCGCGATGTGCGAGAGATCAAAACCTCAACTGGCAAAATCACTTCCAGAGGGAAACGTATCGAAGATTATGAGGTTTCAGAAACTCCGCCTGGCTCGGTCCTGCCCGCACAGGCTGATCTGCTGCCAGACGAAACAGACACAAAGGCTGCTGACAAAACTGTCTGAGCCATTATAGGCGGCTTCTGGCCTTCATGGCTTGAGCTAATGTGCCATCATCCAGATAATTCAACTCGCCACCAACAGGAACGCCATGTGCAAGACGGGTAATCTGAACTGGCAGGTTTTCAAGCCTTTCGGCAATATAATGGGCGGTGGTTTGGCCATCTACAGTTGCAGATGTTGCTAGAATAATCTCACCCATCTGAGCTGAAAGACGGTCTATTGATAGGGGCTCTATTGTTTCAAACTGGCCATCAGATTGGCTTTCAGATAAATGGCTCGCTCTCTGAACTAGTCTGTCGATGCCTAGTTCACTCGGACCCCTACCGTCCAGTGCGCTCAATGTGCCCCCAAGAATATGATAAAGGCCTGAATAAATACCAGCTCGTTCAATTGCCCACAAATCTGACACATCCTCAACCACACAGATGCGTCGGCTATCACGCCGACTATCCTGGCAAATTGTGCAGAGATCACTTAAATCGAGATTCCCGCAATCTACACAGGTTCGTACCTTACGAGCAGCATGATCAAGCTCATTTGCCAGAGGCAGCATAACCTGGTCCCGGTTTTTTAAAAGATATAAAGCTGTCCGTCGGGCAGAACGCGGGCCCAGCCCAGGAAGGCGGGAAAGCCTTTGGATCAGCTGGTCAAGTGGGTGCTGGGCCATAAAAATATCCCTTTTCCGGATGGGTGGCTCAAAAAGGTAGCGACAGGCCTGGTGGCAAAGGCAAGCCGCCTGTCATTTCTTTTAAGGCATCCGCCTTTTTGGCATCCGCTTCCGACTTGGCATTGTTCACTGCCAGCATAACAAGTTCAGCAAGCGTATCTGCATCACCGTCAGCCATCAGCTCTGGCGAGAGTTCCAACGCGATAATCTCGCCTTTTCCAGACAGGGTGGCAACGACAGCGCCGCCGCCTACTGAACTCTGGAACCGGCTAGATTCGATTTCACGGGTTATTTCCTCCATGCGGCTCTGCATTTCCTGAACCTTTTTCATCATGCCACCAAAATTACGCATTTTTCACCTCATCATCTGAATGTATTTCGTCTTCGGCGTTTTGTGGGCGCACAGCTGTGATTTCAGCGCTATCAAATTTGTCCAGAATCGCAGCAACAATAGGATGTTCAGCTGCGGCCTTTTTTTTCTGCTCATCTGCCTGGCTGTCCAGCTCTGCCAATGTTTGCCCGCCCCCTTGAGATGCTTGGGAGACCAGCCAGGGCTGACCGCTTTTCTGACTCATGAATCGGGCCAGGTCACCCAGAAAATTTTCGTGTTTCACATCGCCATCTATTTGCACTTCCAACTTACCATCTGCAAGACTGACAGGGCGCAGATGTTGGCGTAGGCGTGCGGCCAGAATTTTCTCTCCAGCCTCATTTAGGCTTATGGCAATATCCTGCAGGCTGGAAAATACTGTTCCTGCTGGGCTGTTCTTCTCATTAGCAAGTTGCGAAGGGATGTCAGTTTCTACCGGGGACGTTTCTGTCTGTGGTATCTGAGTAGGCGCAACCTGAGCGGGAACGAGTTCAGATTCTGTGCGCGGTGCCTCGGATGACAATATTGCTGTTGGTGTCTGCGCGGCAGGGGCGTCCATTGGTTCCTCGGTGAGAGACTTGATAATTTCAGCTGGAGTCGGCATAGGCGCTATATGGGCCAACCTGATCAGAACCATCTGAGCAGCTGTTTTCGGGTTCGGTGCGTCTTTGATTTCATGGTGTCCGTTCAGCAGTAACTGCCAGGCCCGCCCTAGACGAGCAATGCCTGCGGTTGCGATTGCTGTAAGCATCTGACTTTGCGCTTCAGGCTGGTCAGATGAGCCTGCCCCGCCTGCTATCAGGCTGGCCAGATGGATATTATCTAGCATATCAGCGATAAAGACATCAGGTTCTGCTCCGCAAGCATCTGCTGTTGCAAACAGGTTGAGTGCCGCTGCCGTCTGTCCGTTAAGACAGGCTTGCAGGGTCTTCAGGACCAAATCAGTATTGGCCTGGCCCAGCATATCCAGAACAGCCTGTTCTGAAATTTCATCGGCATTCATCGCTGCGGCCTGGTCAAGTAGGGACAAAGCGTCTCTGACAGAGCCCTCAGAGGCTTTGGCAATATGTACAAGCGTGTTTGCCGCCGCCTTTATCTGTTCTGAGTCTGCAATGGTCTGCAGGTGATGTGTCATCACATCAACGGGAACTCGGCGTAGGTCAAAACGCTGACATCTGGACAGGATGGTCACAGGCACTTTCCGGATTTCAGTTGTGGCGAAGATAAATTTCACATTATCTGGTGGCTCTTCAAGCGTCTTCAGCAAGGCATTAAACGCATTGCGTGACAGCATGTGAACTTCATCGACGATATAAATTTTAAAACGGGCGGATACAGGTCTGTAGGCCGCACCATCAATAATATCGCGCACATCATCAACGCCTGTGTTGCTGGCGGCATCCATTTCCAGAACATCAATATGGCACCCTTCATTAATATCCTTGCATGGGTTGCAGGTCCCGCAGGGCGACATAGTAGGCCCGCCTGCCCCGTCTGCTCCCTCACAATTCAGACCTTTTGCCAAGATGCGAGCCGTTGATGTTTTGCCAATTCCGCGCACGCCAGTGAGAATAAAGGCATGCGCCAACCTTCCTAGAGCAATTGCATTCGTCAGTGTCTGCACAAGCGCATCTTGGCCGATCATTTGCTCAAAAGTGGCAGGGCGGTATTTGCGGGCTAGAACACGGTAAGGCTGGTTGGCGAGGTTTTTCATAGGGAAAAGACTATCGGTTTATTGCTGGCCTGACCAGATCCTGTTCTGCCTTGCGGTTAGCCCTCATCTCGTATTTTTTCGGCAGAAAGGTCAGATGGTCGGGCAGTTCATATCGTAAATCATGTGGCAAAGCATGAAAGGCTGGATGACCCGCTTGGTGCAGACTGTGGCTGCTTCCTTTCGGACCTGGCCTAGTCACCCTGTCCATTCGTCCACCCAACCTTCCGTTCCAAATTATGCTTGAAATGTACTGCATAAACAAGTTTTTTCAGTCGCGATTAGCAGGATAGCTTCCCAGCACAGTGATACCTCCATCTGTGCAGTAAAATTGAAGCTCTTCCAACGCTTGTTTCATTGCTGGACTGTCAATATGTCCTTCACAATCAGCATAGAAACGAGCCGCTTTCAATGACCCGTTTAGCATGTACGATTCTAGCTTTGTTAAATTGATATTGTTGGTCGCAAATCCGCCGAGACATTTATATAAGACAGCAGGAACTGACCTGACCTCAAAAATAAGTGTCGTTATGGTAGGCAAAGTCGGGTCAGGGGCCTTTTGGAAATCACGTGACATAATAAGAAAGCGTGTTGTGTTTGTGTTTTCATCCAGAATGTCTGCATCTAGAATATCAAGGTTGTAAATCTCTGCGGCTAATGCAGACGCAACTGCCCCAATATGCGGTTCGCCACGGGCTGCAATATCCTTGGCCGCTCCTGCTGTATCCGTGTGAATAACTGGTTTTATGCCATGAGCCCGCAAGGATTTACGGCATTGAGCCAGCCCCTGCTCATGACTGTGTACTTCTGTTATTTGCTCTGGTCTGACGCCTTTGAGACCCAACAGCTTATGGTGAACAGGTTGGTAATGCTCATCGATAATGTAAAGGCCTGATTCAGGAAGTAGATGGTGAATATCAGCTACACGTCCAGCAGTAGAATTTTCTACTGGAACCATGGCCAGTTCGGCGTCGCCGTTCTGTACTGCAGCGATCATTTCTGAAAAACTCTCGCAAGGCAGCGGTATGTGCTTAGGCGCATGTGTGTTGCAGGCCATATGGGAATAAGCCCCAGGTACACCCTGGAAGGCTATTTTTCTCTTATCTGCCATGTCCAGCCTCTTTTTCCTTCATCTGCGCTTTTTTTACGCTTTTTTAACAGGCTTTTCAAATCCACTATTTAATCTGTTCCTAGGCGCAGTCTGACTTCCGCTAGATCATCCGCCGTATCAATGCCGCCAGGCGCATGGTCAACTACGGCAATGCCAATTTTCATGCCTGCTTCCAATGCACGAAGTTGTTCCAGCTTTTCAGATAATTCCAGTGGCGAAGGTGGCAGTTTGACAAATGTGGAAAGGGCCTTTCGCCGCCAGCCATAAAGGCCAATATGATGTAGAAAACCCTCTGGCCCATCTGGAACAGCTGCGCGGCTGAAATAAAGGGCTTGGCCGGCGCGCTTGCTGTTATCTGTAAAGCTAACAACAGCTTTAACAATCTGCGATTTGACAGCCTCTTCCTGGCTGGCGGGGGCGGCAAGGGTGGTTAAGTCCCAGTTTGGGTCACGCAGCATCTCAGCCAGCTTTTCCAATAGCGCCGGGTCCAGTTCAGGTAAATCCCCCTGCAGATTAATGACCTCCTCATACCTGCCTTCAGAATCTATGTGGCATAATGCCTCATAGATTCTGTCAGATCCTGAAGGATGGCTTGCAGCTGTCAATACAGCCTGCCCACCAACTGCCTCAATGGTTTGAACAATTTCTGGACTATCTGTGGCCACAAATACAGGCCCTAAATCAGCCTTTACAGCCTTTTCCCACACATGGCAAATCATAGGTTTTCCAGCAATTTCCGCTAGCGGTTTTCCTGGGAGTCTTGTTGCCTTTATGCGAGCAGGTATAAGTGTGAGAATATCAGTCGTCATAACAGGCTGTTTTTTCAATCAATTAAATTGCTAATGAAGCTGAACATAAGGTTTCATATTTTGGTCTGGCTGGCAAAGAAAAAGGACCAGTGCTGATTGGCTTGCAGGACTTGAGACAATCTGAAAATTGCGGTATCACAAAACTCATGAGGAACGCCTGCGTTGACAGGAGATGTTTTTAAGCGCGAGAGATAATCAGCTTGAACACTGGTTTCAACTGTTCTTTAACAGCTCTGGGGAATACAAAAGTATGGATGATTTAAAATTTAATAAAGCTGCAGCTGGTTTTCTTATGGCTGGCCTAATCGCTTTGGGCGGATATAAAATTGCAGAAATTCTGGTCCCGCATCAGAAGCTGGCGGAAAATTCGTATCCGATTCAAATCACCGAACAGCTTGCATCTTCATCCGCTGGTGCCGCACCTGTTGGTCCTGAACCAATTTTGGCTATGCTAGCGGATGCTGATATTGCCGCTGGGCAGAAAGTTGCCAAGAAATGCACAGCCTGTCATGTGTTTGACAAGGGTGGTCAGAACAAAGTTGGGCCTGCCCTATGGAACATTGTAAATACAAGTAAGGGTCAAATCGATGGCTATGCGTATTCTGAAGCACTGGCCGGGTTTGGCGGGGAATGGGATTATCAGTCTCTGAACCAATTCTTTTACAAGCCAAAAGCGTACATCTCAGGCACAAAGATGAATTTCGCTGGCCTGAAAAAGCCGGCAGACAGGGCCAATCTGATTGCCTATATGCGTAGTAAGGCTGACCAGCCAGCAGCGTTGCCGACTAGTGATGAGATAGCTGCTGAGGCCCAATGACAGATAAAAGGCCGGATTGGGTAGAGATAGATTCGTTTTTGTTGACGCTTCCCTCCCTCAGCCGCCCTTTAATCGACCGGCATTTCCGTTCTGACTTTTCCGTTGAACAAAAAGCTGATAATAGCCCAGTTACTATTGCGGACAAATCTGTTGAAACTGAATTGAGACAGGCTATCTTAGCGGCGTTTCCTCATCATGCAATTATTGGCGAAGAACAAGGTGGTCTTGCGGATCGGCAAATCTGCTGGGTGATTGACCCGATCGACGGGACTCGTGCATTTGTGATTGGCAAACCGTTATTTGGCACCCTTGTTGGTGTTGCCTGCGATGGCCAACCTTTTGCTGGCCTTATTGACATGCCGGCCCTAAATGAAACTTACTTAACCCAAGATAAGCGCAGCTACCTTATCATGGGGGCAACACAGTCAGCTCTATCTGTCAGCAGTTGCCGCGAGCTTGACCAGGCTCAGATAGCCACCACCAGCCCAGAGGCATTCACAACAGAAGGTCTTAATAGGTTTAACAGATTGGGCAAGACCTGCCGATCAACCCATTATGGTGGTGATTGTTATAATTATGCGCTTCTAGCCGCAGGGCATCTTGATCTGGTGATGGAACATCAATTGGCAACACATGATTTCATGGCATTGATCCCAGTTTTAAAAGGGGCTGGAGCTATTGTGACAGACTGGTCCGGGCAGCCGCCTGATTTATCTTCTGATGGCTCGCTCCTGGTGGCAGCTACGCCTGAGCTGCATAAAGCTGCACTTGATGTGATCAACTAAATGAGTTTGTCTTAAATCATATTGAAAGCTTAGGCAGTTAAGATGATTACCATTGCTTATCATGATGGCACGCCAGAGAATGAAAAACAGATCTTATGGGCAGAACGGCTGACCGCACGTCTGAAGCATATCAGGCTGGTACCGCTGTCCGCCCCACATGCGGAAAATGCTGATATCGCGCTGGTCTGGCGTCCACCTGCAGGACGCTTGCGCCAGCTAAACCAATTGCGCCTGATTGTCTCTCTTGGTCAGGGGGTTGACCATTTGTTCAGTGACCCGCATTTGCCTGATAACGTGCCTGTGGTGCGGCTAGTTGACCCAGATATGTCACATGCACTGTCGCACTGGGTAATTCTGGCCCTACTAGATCATCTGCGTGATGGGCCTGCCTACAGATTGGCTGCTGCAGAACGCCGTTTTGACAGTCTGCCTCAACGCCAGACAGCACAAATGCCTGTTGCGGTTTATGGGCTTGGGGCGATTGGCAGAGTGATTGCCCATCGTCTGGCGGCCCTCGGGTTTGCTGTGCAAGGTTGGTCACGCCGCCCCCGTGATTTGGGGCGATCTATACATACTTATCACGGTGAGCAGGGTTTTCAAAACATAGTGTCCAGCTGTAGAGCTCATATCTGTATTCTGCCTCTGACTGCGCATACAACAAACCTATTTTCAGCGGATGTTTTTGCAGCGATGCCGGCTGGATCTTATTTTATCAATGCTGGACGTGGCCATCAGGTAGAAGAAGATGCCCTGCTAAACGCTGTCCGTACAGGTCATCTTGCTGGGGCAGCGTTGGATGTTTTTGTCGAAGAACCGCTGCCAGACACACATCCGTTCTGGAAAGAAACCCGCATTGCCATCTGGCCTCATGTTGCTGCGCAAACTAACCCCGATACAGCCGCTGATCAAGTTGCTCAGGCTATTTCAATAGTTCTGGCTGGAGGGCAACCTGAACATATTGTTGATAAGGTCAGGGGCTACTGACCGACTTTTGCAAGCCGTTTGATATAAGCAAAGCTGGTTCGAAGACCCATCGCTTCGCCGCCTTTTGGCCTTCCTGGCCTCGCAGATAAATTCCACGCCATAACATCAATATGGGCCCAGTTTACCTCTTTGCCTATAAAACGTCTCAGGAATAAAGCTGCTGTGATAGCCCCACCATAACCGCCTGCATTTCCTGTACTGGATAGGCCTGCCTGACCAGCATCAAGATAGCGATCATACGCATCAAATAAAGGCAGCTGCCACACTGGATCATCAACATCTTCGCTAAGATCCATCATGTCACGGGCGGTCTGTTTTAGGTTACAGAACAGGGCAGGACATTCGGTGCCTAATGCAATGCGGGCGGCACCTGTCAGTGTGGCAAAATCAAGTAGGAAGTCAGGCTCTGGATGGTCATCATCATGCAAAGCATGATATAGCGCATCAGCTAGCACAAGTCGGCCTTCTGCATCTGTATTTCCAACCTCGACAGGGATCCCGGCCGCTGTGTCAATTACATCAAGCGGGCGCATAGACTGCGCAGAAATCGCATTTTCGGCAGCCGCGATCAGTACCCGCA
>CABYZM010000001.1 GCA_902523435.1 uncultured SAR116 cluster alpha proteobacterium | reverse complement strand
CACGATCCAATTTTAAAATCAGCTTGGGGGAAATTCGTCGAGGCGCATTTTGATGATGTTTTCGTTGAATATGCAAATAACTCAGGTCATTTTGTTCATGTTGAACAGCCTGAATTAGCTATGAAATTTATCAATCAAAATGCACAGAAATGGCTTATTTGAAATTGAGTTAACATGCTGTTTTGCAAAAACTGTAATTGTTGGTTTTGAAAATTTTGAATGAGTATTGTTATGAGACCTTTTTTATGTATTTTCGTAACTTTATTAATAGGAACTTGTGCTAATGCAACCACAATGGATGAAACTAAAGTCTCGATTGGTGAGTTTTCTGAATTTGTAGCTTCATCTGGCCTGATTACGCACGCAGAGCAACATGGTGGGATGGTATATGAAGCTGGGTGGATTGTTAAACCAGACTGGAATTGGCGTGCACCGTATGGAGCAACTGGTACATTAAATGAACCAGCTGTGCATGTCACCTATTCTGAAGCTGAGCAATACTGCAAATGGAAAGGCAAAAGACTCCCAACAAAAAAGAGTGGGTAGAGGTAGGGTATACTGAAAAGAGAGTTGACCCAACAGACGGCTATATACAGGGAACGACTTATCCATACCCGACGGGAGAGAATCCTATCGGTGCAAACTGCTTGTATGATTGCGATGCTGAAACACTTCTTGCCGACAAGCAATCCAATTTTGGCAATGTTCTAAACAGAGGGCTGGGCCATGCGCCAGTTGGCGCTAGCAAGCGGGGGGTAAATGGACTTTATGATATGGGTGCAAACGTTTGGGAATGGGCTAAACTGCCCAGTGATAATGGGCATCAGGCGACTATGGGTGGTTCATGGTGGTATGGCCAGCGTCAGATGAAGGCCAATTATGGGGCAACAAAGCCTGAGGGTATGGCCGTTGTCTATGTTGGCTTTAGGTGCATTTCTGACTGACAGGATAAATCTAGCGGATTATAATAGAAAGTAGCTGGAGCAAGCCTGCGCCGTTTAAATATGCTAGTGATTTATTAGGTCACTTAAAATTCCAACAATTTTTTCACAATACTCTTTGTCTTTATGGCCTCATATCAGAGTTGCTTCAGGTATGGACGAATCCATATGGTATAATGTGGCAACTTATTCCTCATGATTGCGTAATGCTTCAGCAACAAGCTTGCAAAAAGGCTTGCTTATTATTCCAAGCAGTAACAATCTAAAAAAAGATTGAGGAGGAAATAATGCCAAGTTTGGAAGCGAAAAATTTTTCCAAGGATGCAGATGAAGTATCAACACCCAATAATGCAAGGGTCGAAACAGTGAATGTCTTAGGTCAAAGGGTCATGAAGTTGACTGTCCAGCCAGGATGGAAATGGTCCAATGACATTAAGCCAGTTGTAGGAACAGACAGCTGTCAGGCGAAACACGTTGGCGTGATAGTTGAGGGTACTATTACATGCCAGCATAACGATGGCAGTGAAATTACTTACTCAGCCGGAGACGCCTATGCCATTGAACCAGGACACGATGCTTGGGTTGTAGGTGATAGCAAGGCTGTTGCATATGAGTTTCACGGAGCGTGGGGCGACATTCATTAAAATCGCTTATTTTTCCGGATAAGATTGTTAAAACGTAAGTCAAGAAGGTTGTCCGGCATTTTGAGCCACGTGAAATGCTGGAAAATTGAGTGTGGCACAGAAAAGGGGAAAAATATGTTGGAGAATACAGGAGGTATAGTTGGTTTTGGCGCCATTCTGACACCTACTTTGATGGGCCTTTACTATGGTTTCCGCTGTACATTTCAAACTGATGCAGCGATTGAACAATGGGGTATTGGAGCAGGCTCAGCCTGGATGGTAAGATTTGCTGGCGTTAACGTAGGGTCACAGAATATTGTCTACGCTATCTTGTTGATGACATCCCCAGCAGGAGCATGGGTCATATTTGCATATGGGACCATTCAGTCAGCAGCTATGCTAGTAATGAGCTATCTTACAGTTAATGGAAAATGGGCGGAAGTTGAAGGGGTCAACCCAACCCATGAGGGCACAATAGTTGCAGGTATATTATTAGTTTGTCATCTCTACATCATGTTTGGGATGCAGCATATCATTTACATGTAAATATTAAATTTTGAGGGGAGATGCAAATTCATCTCCCTTCTTATTTTTAGAAATTTTTTAAAAGAGACGGAGGAGGCTCTATTTGATTATTGTGAAAGTGACCTTTCAAATTCCTAAAGATCTTGACCTTGCTGCACTGAGAGGAAAGTTTGAGGAAACAGCCCCTATGTACAGGGATACAAAAGGACTAATCCGCAAAAACTACATATGCGATTTAGATAAATCAATTGGCGGCGGCATTTATTGTTTTGAGAGCAGGAAAGATGCTGACAATTGGTTTGATGATGCAAGAATTGAATGGCTAACAAACAGATATTCAAAACCTGATATAGAGTATTTCGAAAACCCAGTAATTGTGGACAATATAGCTGGGGAAATCTTAGCCTGATGCGTGTGCTGCTCTTCAGCATATTCCTGTTATCAGGTTGCACAACCGTGTCAAAGGAAAGTGCAAATCACAACAGAGGTTACGTGGATGGGTGCAAATCCAAAATAGCCGCATCTCTCTCTCTTCCAGAGGTAAAAAATAAAATGGGTGATGTTCATTATCAGAGTGGCTGGGAAAGTGGATTTGAGGAATGTGATGGTGTGATGTGATTTATGACATAAACAGACAAGAAAACGGAACCTGTAACAGTTGTGGCTACACTAGCTGGAAATACAAAGATGAAAGTCTCCCACATAAAGAAGAAATTTGTCTGAACTCGTCATGCAGATATGCAACTAAGAACGGCAGAGCAGAAATTATGAACAAGGCAGACTGGACAAAGTTTCTGTCTTCAAAAGCTGAAACTTATTTAACAGTGAAAATGGTCTGATTTTGCAATGGCTTTGAGAGGAATCTCATGCGAGCCTTTTCAAAATTTTGCCTACTCTTTTTTGGAGCAGATATATGCAAAAACGAATTTATTTCACAGGCGCAAGTGGAAAAGCAGGAAAGCATGCTGCTGCCTATTTGATTCAAAAAGGGCACCGCGTTCTCAATGCTGATATTACACAAGTAATTCAAGAAGGTTTGGATTATCTGAAAGTTGACGTCACTAACTCTGCACAAGTTTTTTCTTCTATGTCAGCACATATGAACAGGGAAGAATTACGCCAGCGGCAAACGCCGTTAGGTTATGATGCTGTTGTGCATTTTGCCGCAATACCGCGGATACTGCAGGCAAGCGACATTGAAACCTATAAAGTGAATGTAATGGGCACTTACAATGTCATTGAGGCTGCGGTTAAGCTTGGCATTAAGAAGATTATTTTTGCTTCATCAGAAACTGTCTACGGTCTGTGTTTTTCGCACAACAAACCTGCGCCTTTATCTCTTCCTATTTTTGAAGAGGATGAGACTCGCCCAATGGACAGTTATGCAATGTCAAAAGTCGTTAATGAAGAAACTGCCAAAGCGTTCCAGCGCCGAACAGGCATTGATATTTATGGATTGCGTATAGGAAATGTTGTGGAGCCGGATGAATATCATCTGTTTGGAGATTTTTGCAAAGACCCTGAAGTTAGATTGCCAAACGCTTTCAATTATATAGATGCCCGTGATTTAGGTCAGGCTGTTGATTTATGTTTATCGAAGGACGGTTTGGGTTATGAGGTTTTCAATGTTTCTAATGACCAGAATTCAGTAAACCTGACGACGGAAGAAATCCTTAAGAGATTTTATCCCAAGGTTCCTTTAAAAAGGGATGTAGACCCGTATGAGTGTCTGTTTTCTAACGAGAAAATAAAAAAGCTCTTAGGTTTTGTACCGCAGTACGACTGGCGTAAACAGACGTAACGGTATTTTGACGAAAAAATTAACTACAAGGCGGGTGGCATTTACCCGCCTTTTTTTTCCAGTAGTTCTTTTGTGGAAATGGCTACAACAAATTTTGATAAAACATGTTGGCATTGCAGGTGTAACCAGAAACATTTTGAAATTAAAACAAGGAGAGTTTAGCATCTTACGGAGTTGTTACTTTTAGGAAATGCTAAAGGAGCTATCATGAAAGCGTCAGATCTGTTTATCCAAGCTCTGGAGAATGAAGGAGTCGAGTATATTTTTGGAATTCCTGGAGAAGAAAATTTGGATATTTTGGAATCTCTCCGAAAGTCTAAACAGATCAAACTTATTTTGACGAGGCATGAACAAGGCGCGGCATTCATGGCTGCTACTTACGGTAGGCTTACTGGAAAAGCTGGTGTATGTCTTGCTACATTGGGGCCTGGCGCAACAAACTTCACTACACCTGCGGCCTATGGGTTTCTTGGAGGTTTTCCTCTTGTAATGATTACTGGCCAGAAACCGATAAAAAAGTCGAAGCAGGGCCAATTTCAGATAGTGGACGTTGTTCATTTGTTTGCGCCCATATGCAAAATGACGAAGCAAATTGTCAACGGTAATACAATTCCATCACTAGTGAGAGAAGCTTTTCGAGTTGCTGAGGAAGAAAAGCCTGGCCCTGTGTTGCTTGAGTTGCCAGAAGATATTGCAGAAGAGAAATCGGATGTGGTGGATTTAATTCCTCCACATGAGAGGTTTTATGCGGTAGCAGGTAAAGAAGTAATAAATGCGGCTGCCGCTTCAATTAAGGATGCCAAATATCCATTGTTAATGATAGGTGCTGGAGCAAATCGGAAGGAGGCTCGACGAGCCATATCCGAATTCATTAGTGCGATTGGTATACCCTTCTGTAATACTCAGATGGGAAAGGGCGTTGTCGATGAGAGTTCGGATTATTTCTTAGGGACTGCAGCGCTTTCAGATAAAGATTATTTGCATGATTATATCAAAGAAGCCGACCTCATAGTAAATATTGGCCATGATGTCGTGGAAAAACCGCCCTTTTTCATGGAACATAACGGCGCAAAGGTTATCCACGTAAATTACAAATCAGCTCAAGTGGATCAAGTTTATTTTCCACAAATAGAAATCGTTGGTGACATTGCTTTGTCTGTTGATGCTTTGGCGGACGCTCTGGGGTCACAGCTTGACTTGGACTTGAGAGATTTTGAAAAAGTAAGGGATAACGTCAAAAGGGAAATCTATCGACTTGATGACGAGCCATCGTTTCCAATGCGGCCACAACACATTGTATCAGAAATTCGAAATTTGATGGGATATCATGATATCATAGCTCTTGATAATGGCGTTTACAAAATTTGGTTCGCTAGAAACTATCTAGCATTTCAGCCCAACACAATCCTCTTAGATAATGCCCTAGCAACTATGGGAGCGGGATTACCCTCTGCAATGCTTGCTGCGATGATACACCCAAACCGCAAAGTGATGTCCATCTGTGGTGATGGTGGCTTCATGATGAATAGTCAAGAATTGGAAACAGCTGTTAGATTAGATTTAAATCTGGTTGTTTTAATTCTGAATGACAGTTCTTATGGAATGATCCGTTGGAAACAGGCAGGGGGTGGTTTTAAGGATTGGGGACTAGAGTATGAAAACCCGGATTTCGTAAAATACGCTGAGGCATACGGGGCTCACGGACATAGAATTTCGGGCGTGACTGGTTTTGTCGAGACGATAGATAGAGCCTACAGAGAGGGCGGAGTGCATGTGGTTGATTTGCCAGTTGATTATTCACAAAATGTAAAAGAATTGATCACTGATTTAAGAGATCACAAACCAATTGTATGAGGGGCTTAATAATGCATCAATTAGAGGTAACCAATCCCTTTGATGGTTCACCAATAGGCGAAGTGAAACTGTCGTCTGCGAGTGAGGTGGATACAGCATTAGCCATTGCTGAAAAAACACATAAGGCAAATAAAAAAGGACTCCCAAAGCATGAGAGAATAGCGGTGTTAAAAAATACAGCAGAAATCATGAAAGGAAGAGCAGATGAACTTGCCTTACTTATTGCTTCAGAAGGTGGGAAGCCCCTAATTGATGCAAAAGTTGAAGTGGACCGCGCGATTGATGGAGTGGAAACTTGCGCCGCTGAAATTGCAAATAATGCAGGCATGGAAATCCCTATGGATTTAACTTCAGCTGGTGAAGATAAAATAGCGTTTACAACTAAAGAACCCATTGGGGTTGTGGTCGCTGTTTCCGCATTTAATCATCCATTAAATTTAATCGTTCATCAGGTGGCACCAGCTATTGCCGCTGGAAATCCTGTCATAGTAAAACCGGCAGACGATACGCCACTTAGCTGTGAGGCATTTATTAAAATATTACATCAGGCAGGATTGGGCCCGGAATGGGCTCAGTTTGTCTGCTGCGATGTAAGTGATGCACAAAAGCTCGTGACTGATGAGAGGGTTGCTTTTTTTAGCTTTATTGGGTCGGCGGCTGTAGGGTGGAAGTTGCGCTCTTTACTCGCACCAGGAACACGAGTCGCTCTAGAACATGGAGGTGTCGCTCCAGTAATATTTTGTCCTTCAGCAGACAGAGAACTCTTCGTTCCAAGTATAGTAAAAGGTGGGTTTTATCATTCTGGTCAGGTCTGCGTATCAGTTCAACGTGTTTTTTCCTTTGGTGCTTCTACTGAAGAGCTCGCACAAAGCATAGCTGAAAAAGTTTCTAATTTAGTTGTTGGAAATGCAATTCATGCTGAAACGCAGTGTGGGCCATTAATTAGAAACAGAGAAGTCGACAGGGTTGAGGAATGGGTTGCAGAGGCTGTTGAGGCAGGTGCGCAGATTTTATGTGGAGGCAAAAGGTTAACCGATTCATGTTATGCTCCTACCGTCATTCTTAATCCTCCAGAAAATTGTAGGGTTTCAACACAAGAAATTTTCGGCCCTGTTATTTCCGTTTACGAAAAAAAGAGTATGGATGATGCTATACTTCAAGCTAATAGCCTTCCATTTGCTTTCCAAGCATCAATATTTTCAAACGACTACGCCGAAATTATGGAGGGTTTTAATAGGCTCGACGGGTCAGCCATAATGGTCAACGACCATTCAGCATTCCGAGTTGATTGGATGCCATTTGCCGGCAGGAAGAGTTCGGGGCTTGGTGTGGGCGGTATACCCCATACTATTGAGGAAATGTCTCAGTCCAAGATGGCTGTTCTTTCGTTCAACTGAGGTGAATTTGAAAATTAAATAAAGTTAATATTTATTTTGATGTCATTACCCAGATGCCATCCCAATCCTTCGGGTTCTTCTTTTTCATCACTTTGCATCGTTCAATGTATGTCTCTGACAATTGGTCATTGGAATTACACTTTAAGCACTCTTGAAAAGATTTAATGGCAGTGTCCCAGTTGCCAGACTTAAAGTTGCGTCTTCCTTCATTGAAATGGTTAACGTTGTCCATCAAATTTGGGAAGCTCTCGAGGGAATGAAAGTCAAGTACTTCTCGCACTCCAACAGGTTCAGTTTTTCCCTTTACTACTACATCGTCGATGTAGCGAATTTGATATGTGCCCTTCAATTTTTGGTATGTGAAGTCACTGATGAGAATTTTTGCTGAATAAGACTTGCAAGCGCTTTCTAATCTTGCTGCTAGATTAACGCCGTCGCCAATCATGGTGTAATCCATCCGCTTGGAGGATCCTATATTTCCTGATACGAGCATATCTGTGTTGATTCCTAAGCCCATATCTATTGCCATCTGTCCTTTTTTCTCTCGCTCTAAATTCCAATCCCAAAGTCTTTTAATCATATTAATACCGGCTCTTACACTTCTGTCCTCGTCATCCTCATGAGCGATTGGAATTCCAAAGCCAGCCATAATTGCATCACCGATAAATTTATCAACCATGCCACCTTGTTCAGTAATTGCATCAACCATTATGTCAAAATATTCGTTCAGCAGTGCCACAGTACCCTGAGCGCCTAGAGATTCTGTTATAGTGGTAAAACTTCGAACATCTGAAAAAAGAACAGTAGCTACTGTCTCTTGACCGCCCATAATGTCAGTGCCATCACTCATCAGTTGGTCGGCAATACCAGGGTCAATATACCGAGACATTGTGGATTTCATTCTTTTTTCGTCAGAAATATCTTCAATCATGATCATTGAGCCGAGGTGGCTGGATTCTTGATCGGTTCGCCCATCTGGGTCTTGGCTCTCCAGTGGCATAAAACTTAAATTTGCAGAGACTATCTCATTATTTTCTTCATTTTCGGAGCCAACCTCAAAAGAGACATCCATCAATATTATATTCTCTTTATTCTCGCTACACTCCTCGATCTTCTCATTAATCCACATTCTATCTTCTTTGAAAAAATCAGATGCTTTTGAACCAATTATGTCGTTTCGGTTAGTTTTTAAGATGGTGCACCCAGCTTTGTTGCAAGTGGCGATTACTCCTTCCTCATTAATGGTTATGACGCCATTAGACATGCTTGCGAGCATGCTATGATTGTATGCCCGTTCTTTAGTGACATCCTCAAAAAGTTTTGCATTCTCAAGTGCAATAGATACCTGTTGTGTAAACGCTTTCAACCTTGATTCGTCTTCATCAGTAAACCCGCCTCCCACTTTATTAAGAGCTTGCGTGCATCCTATACAGTCACCTTCTTTATTCATTATTGGAACGCATAAAATAGACCGAGTGAAATAGCCAGTTTGCTTATCAAATGAAGGGTTAAAGCGCAAATCAGCATATGCGTGAGGAATATTAACAGTCTTTTTTGATTGAAAAACAGTGCCGGCTATGCCTGCATTGTTCGGAAGTCTAATCTCTCCAATGCCATCGCCCATAGCAACTCTAGAAAAAAGTTCATCTGTTCTTGGATCATTCAGAAAAAGCGTTGCTCTATCAGCATTGAGCATTCTAGTAGCCTCTATCATTACTCTTTGAAGCAAAGCACCTAGTTCAATTTCTGCCGTCACGTCTGATACGACGTCAAGAAATTCCATTTCCTTCGCTCGTGCCTTCGCCATTTGCTCCAAACCTTGAGCATTTTGTAAAGTCATTGCAGCTTGTTCAGTTATTGCAGAGACTGTGTTTAGGTCATTCTTTGTAAACCGCCCTTTCTTTTTATTTAGTATTTGGATTACGCCAATTATATCGTTCCTAACAGTTCTTATTGGTGCACATATAATATTTTTTGTTCTGTAGCCTGTTTGCTCGTCGATAGATGAATTGAACCTTTCATCAGATTGAACATCGTGGATAATTTCACCTTTTCCTGAATGAAAAATTGCACCAGCAATACCAGAAGTATTTAAAATTCTGATTTCTCGAGTTAGCTCACCCTGAGCAACTCTCGAATATAATTCGCCAGTAAGTGGGTCATTTAAAAATAATGTCCCTCTATCCGCACCAATTTCGGTAACTGTTTCCTCAATGATTGCGAATAAGATTTCCTTCAAATTTGAAAGTCCAGCGATATTTCTAGATACTCTTAGTAATAATTCCGATAGTCGGAGTTTCTCATTAGAGCGCATTAACTGTTTTTCAATTTCGACAAAATTATTTGAAATAGCCTTTTCCAATGTCTTCAGTCCTTAAAATTGAGTTTAAATATCTAAAATTTCTATATTAAAAATTAACCTTTAAAAAATGCTCAATGAAAGATCTCATTGCGCTCTCTTTTCTATTTCGGCTCTCATTTTTACAGTTGTTTTCTTTAGCTGCTTTATTTCATCAGCAGATTTCTGCACTGCCTTTTGGACATCAGCATCCTTTTCAAAACGGAGATTTTCAAGCTCGTTTCTTAAGCTAGATGCTGTATTTTTGAGTTGTTGTATTTCGTCCGCAGATTTTTGCACTGCTTTTTGAACAGCAGCATCCTTTTCAAAGCGGAGATTTTCAAGTTCATTTCTCAAGTTAGATGCTGTATTTTTAAGTTGTTGTATTTCGTCTGCAGATTTTTGCACTGCTTTTTGAACAGCAGCATCGCTGTTATGCGATAGAAGTTCCATTTGGTCTCTCAAAGCGACTATGGTTGCTTTTAATTCAAATATTTCAGAATTTTTTGTTTCACTAATTTCAGTTTCCATAATTAATCTCTTGCGACTAAGAAAATCTCCCTATTTGAAACACAAAATTATGAATTAAAAGCTGAAAACCTGGTTTTCATAAGCAAATTCAATATTTGAATCGAGCGTTTTGCCAATCTCATCAAGTTCTACATCAGTTCGATCGGGAGAATGGTGTGTAATTAGCATTCTCTTTAACGATGATAGACTTGCAAACTCGTGAGCTCTTTCAATTGACGAGTGTCCCCAACCTTGCTTCGAAAGTAATTCCTCTTCTGTAAACATTCCATCCCATACGACTAAGTCTGCTCCTTCGCAAAATTCAATTAAATCTTGTTTTTGATTGTCGTGATATTCGTTATCGAACAGGGTTACAATTGAAGCTCCATTTTTTTCAAAACGATACCCGCACGCTCCACCTGGATGTCTCAATTTTGTCGAAGACAGTTTAATTTTTCCCTCAAGCAGCTTATTTATTTCATTGAATTCAACTATTTTTAAATGCTTTAATTGATTAAATAAATCGATTGGAAAATAATGTCCTGAATAATAGGTCTCTAAAATCTCTTTAAGAGTGTTTGCGTTGCAGAGTGCAGACGATATCAGGATGGGACTAAAATTATCATACAAGTATTTGTTAAAAGAGAGTCCTTGTATGTGGTCGTGGTGAAAGTGGCTGTAAATTATTACGGTGTCTTTTTGTTTACGCATTAGTTCAACGTTGTGAAAACCAGTTCCAGTATCGATTACGATTTGGCAGTCATCGATTTCTATTTCATAGCACGATGTATTCCCTCCGTATCTGTCAAATTCCGGTGAAGAATTAGAAACTGAGCCCCGAACGCCATGCACTTTGAACTTCATGGACATTATATTCTTATCCTCCATTTTTATTTGACTGAGTTCAAATAAAAGAACTTTGGCTTTTGAAAAAAAACCTGTTTTCAGCTCTGGATTAATTAGAATTTGAACATGAGGCTACATAAAGTGCAAAATAATTGTGCTTTTGATCTATTTTTTCTTAACCTCTTTTCTGCAAAAAAGCTGTTCGGAAGGTATAAACGGGAGCCATCATCAGAAAAAACAAAAGAAAAACAGAGCGTTAACATTCATAAAAGTGTGTTCTTTTAGCAAACTCTATCTTCAGCAGAAGATTTTGGTAGCCTCCTTAATGGGTGACTCTCTTTCATTAGACCGTATTTTTATCAATTTTAGAAAAACTTACCTGTTAACCACACGGATATACCTTGCAGGGGTAAACTATTGCGGCAGTTGGATGCAGATAGTACTTTCTTCTTTTAGCCCATGAACGGCTCCGCCCATACAGTACATATTTGTTTCCCGCCACACTAAGGGTATAGGTTGCCTAATCTGCTGGTGTAAAAAATCTCACGGCAGGCCTTGCATAAAACCCCACTGGGATAACTTAGGCTGCGAGAGCAGCGTCATTATAATATGTTTGTAGGGGAGCAAGTTTCTCCTCCACAAATAAATTTTCTTCGATCCCCCCGACATCTTGCTAACCCTGTCACACAAAAGTATTCTAGGTGTGACAGAGTGCGTTTGAAATTTTTGATTATGAGTTGTGCTGAGTGAGGGTATAGATGGACGCTGACAGGCTTTGATTGATTTGTTTCTCCAAGCTTGGCCGACAATCGATATCGTTCATGTTTAGCTTACCTGATAGGCTACATAGATTAGCAAAGCGATAATCACTAATTTACCGTAGTCTAGATCGAAAGCTGTACCTTCACCAAAATTAGCTTCAAAGGAGTTCTTTTTAGCGACTTCCGCCTGCTTTGGTGCAGAAGGTGACACTTTGGCTTTAGTTACAGATTTTTTTGCTGCTTTCTTTTTTCTTGTTGGGGCTTTTGCCATCTGTTGAATTCCCATTCTTTTAATTTGTTGAGTTTAAGTTTTCGCAACCTAGAACATCTGAGGCATCATGTCTATCAAGAGGTTCCTGCCATCCCTAAAGTTTAATGAGGTTAGGCTTTAAAGAGACGAAAACGATAACATTATTAATGCAGCAGATTTGGGTAGTCGCAATAATAAATTCTTTTTCTCAGTTTGCAGTGAAAGGGGTTGGTGTAAATTTTCATTATCCTAAAACATATCTCACAAAGCATTTGTGCCTCATCTGAGTTATGTCCTCACCAGTCGGCGTAGAGTTGACAACTTGCCCGCAATTAAAGCAACTCACCTGCCAGCTAGATCCCTGGTTATCATAAACAGTCTTATAGGCAGCTGTATCAGAGCAGCATCTGCTGCATTTCACTCTTTGATAGTAATATTTATCCTCAAACAAATTACCTATCCTTTCACACTATGCTTTGCCTCCCAAAGGACAGAACTGCGTGGGAACCATAAGTTTGTTGATTTGACTTTCAATAGCTCCTAAATCAGCACTTTTTTTCAGATATGCAAGCCATTTTTCATCTGCATATAGTTTAGTTCTTTTAGCCTCTCGGTCTCCCGCATTTTCATAGACCCAGATGTGCACATATTCATTCGGGTCACCTGTCTCTCCCTTTAGATATGCTAATGGGCTGCCAAGGCAGCGAAACTGTGGCTCCTTGCCATACTTTTCATAAAGAGCTAAGTGAGTGTTGATTGTACCCGGTCGGCAACGATATGTGCGAACATCTACAAGCATGATTTCACCTCATTGTTTTCGGATAAATATAATTATGGCACCATGTAAGATTGAGAGAGTCAACACAATGAAAAAAACTTCATTTTACCGACTCTATACAAGCGGTAGATATAGTATCCAAGTCAGGTATAAGGTCATGAAATTAATAATCCAGGCATGTATAATCTGTCTGTATATTTTTACTGCTATGTTTGCGGGGGCGACGGACATATTGCAAAAAAATATTCAATCATTTGCATTGATAGGCGAGGGTACCCTTAAGGTATTTGTTTGGGATCTATACGATTTGAAGCTTTTTTCAGAAATGAACTCTTTTTCTTGGCAGAATAAGTTCATATTGGAATTTGATTACAAACGTGAATTGAAGAAAGATAAAGTTATTGAAGCTTCTCTCAAAGAGATGAGACGTCAAAAAGGTGTTGCAGAAAAACAAATTAATGCTTGGAAAACGTATTTAGAACAGGGGATCAATACAGTAAGGGAAGGGACAAAGGCTGCTGTTGAGTGGGCGCCTGATGGCCAGATTACTTTCCATTATGAGGGCAAGACCCCGGTAATAATTAGTGATAAACACTTTGCTAAATCATTCATTAACATTTGGCTCGGTCGAGAGACTTCTGAGCCAGAATTACGCTCTGCACTGCTGGGAAAACGGCAACCAAATACATAATGAAAAATATATGATGATTTTTCGGAAAAGTTTTAAACTTTGGGTATTCGCACGCAAACAAGACTTACGAATTGTTCTGTCCTTATATCGTTGGAGTGCGTTTAATTTGATTATGTTTATTTGCATCAGCGCGATGAACAGCAGAAAGAGTACGCATGATCCAGGGCTTAATCATCTGTAAAGGAACCATTTAAGCCATACTGACATTCATTTCTTTAACAAAGTAGATATTCAATATCTTCAAAGCAAAAACTTTTAATAAAGTCTCTTATACAGAAGTGAGTATGTTTCAGCCCCGCCAATATTATCATAATCAAAACTTAAATCCTGGTCAAAATTGTAAGTTGGGTGATGATTGCTAAGGGTGAGTCCAAGGCCTTGGCCGCATTTTCTCGAGGCTTCGTAATCATATTTTTCACAGAAAACTTTTGGTTTTAATGTAATGTAATTGAAGCCATAAGGTCTCAAGAGATTGACTGGGTCCCCAAGCACAGTTCCAAATTCTGGCGAGAAGGAGAATCTGAAATATTCATCCGAACCAAAATCTATTTGTTGCTGTGAAGATAGACCAGCACTGCGAACGTCAAATGTGCCAGTGTCAAACGCAGATTTGCCGGTGGTATATTTCAATTTTGGTCTCAGCACGCTTGAGCTAAATTTTATTTTTCCTGTTAATCCTAGGGAGTAGGCCGTTGAATTTCTGTCATAATCGCCCGCTACTTGGATGCCATTCACGTTTGTATCTAGCGAGTTATTCTCATATGTTTTTGAAGCCATTAAATCAAGAACTAGTGAATCCGCTAAATCGTAAGCTGCGTAGACACCAGCGGAAACAGATCGGCCTGTGTTGGTTCCAATGCTTGTGCCGGTCATAGTAGTGTCCGAGAAGCCCGCACCTAATATTAGTCCGTACATGGTTGAAGGCGATGGTCTTGTGCTAAAGTTGAACGCTGTGGACATGAATGTGTTTTTAACGCCTTTATCATTTTTGGAGTGACTTATTGATGTCTCCCAAGACGTATTTCTAGTCCCTTTCGCATTCACGTTGTCAAATGACATTGATCCTTTGAGCAACTCACTATTATCAGACCAGTCCACTTCGACATTCTGGAAGGTCATGACCGGCCCTGTTTGTGGACGATTTGTACGAGAAAGTAGTGTTGAATTTCTAGACATAATGCGGTCAAAAAATGCCGTTTCCAGCCTTAGTGCACTATTTTTACCAAATAATATTGCATCAGATATTTCCTTCTGACTGGTTTGCGTCAAAAGCTGGTCGTCATCTGTTATTGAGATAGAAGCCGCTGCTGTTGCGATCGTGGCATTTGTTGGGTTTGACAGTGTAATGTTAAAAGCCTTGCTATTCTCAAAAATCAGATCATTAACCACGGGGATAGATATAGATTGCGTTAGCTGATTTGCTGCAAATGTTAATGTCCCGCTGGTGTTCGCGTAGTCACTGCCAGCAATAGCAGTGCCGTCGCTGGTGGCGTAATCTACAGTTACAACTAAAGGCGTTAAGAAACTTAAGGAAACGTCTACACTTACAGCAGAAGTGTTTTCAGAAACTGTCGCCGGGCTAACAGAAATCGTTGGGTTGCCATCATCATCAGTGATTGTAATAACGCCAGTCGCGTCGGCGATGGTCGCACCACTACTTACGTTTGATAGTCCAATATTGAATGTCTCAGTGCCTTCTGGGAGGATGTCCGCTAGAACATTAACAGATACAGTTTTTGAAGTGTCTCCTGGATTGAAAATCAAAATACCACCTGCTGTTGAATAATCGTCTCCAGCTGAAGCGGTTCCATTAGAAGTGCTCCAATTTAATGTAATTGTTGATGCAGAGGCACCGCTCATTGTTACTGTTGTTGTTATCGCAGCAGCATTCTCATTAGAAGTTGCGGCGTCTGCGATACTTATTGTTGGAGCGCCATCATCATCAGTGATAGTCACACTTCCTTGACTGTCTGAAATGGAAGCGTTTATAGCACCACTCAAGTTCACATAGAAGATCTCGTTTCCTTCGTTCAAACTATCTGCAAGAATATCAACGTTGATTGTTTTTGTTACCTCACCGGGCGCAAAGGATATTGTTCCTGATGCAGTATTGTAATCACTATTGAATGTTGCAGTTCCATCAGCAGTCGCATAATTTACAGTCACTGTATGCCCAGAAGCTGAGGATAACCTGACCGTTACGGTATTGGTGAGGGCTGTTTCGTTGGTGGTCACTAAGTCATCAATTGAGATTGATGTTCCTGAATCATCGTCAGTTATTGTTAACACACCGTTCGGATCACTTAAGGTTACGTTCACCGGATTTGACAATGTAACTTTAATGGTCTCATTTGGTTCGTCCGTTGTGTCAGAAATAATGGCAATTGGCACATTTTGTGTTGTGACACCAGGAGCAAATGTAATTGTTCCAGAGCCTGCTGTATAATCAGACCCTGCTGACGCTGTGTCATCTGACGTCGCGTAATCAACAGTAATGGTTCGCTCAGATGCAACAGAGAGTGTTGCAACAAGGTTTGTTGTCCCAGCATTCTCAGCAGCGGTGACGTCATTAATTGAAATAGTGGGAGCTACATCATCGTCAGTTATAGTCATTGTTCCTATACCGGATGATGAGCTAATTGTTGCATTTAAAGCAGATGACAACGTAAATGTGAACGTTTCGTTCTCTTCATCTATGGTATCTGCCGAAATTGGGATGTTAACAGTTTTGCTAGTATCTCCTGCGTTAAATGTCAGAGTGCCCGAAGCTGATGTATAATCAGCTCCTGCTGTTGCTGTGCCATTAGCGGTAGCATAGTTAACAGTTACCGTTTGCGATGAAACACCGCTTAGAGTAATCGTGGCTACTAAATTCGTTGCAGTTTCATCAGATGTTGTTACATGCGCAACAGAAAGTGTCGGTGTTCCCTCATCGTCAGTAATAGTCACTATGCCTGTTGCATCAGCAATGGTTGCATTAGTTGGATTGCTTAAACCGATGTTAAAGGTTTCATCTACCTCATCTAATGAATCTTGAACAATTGTGAAGCCAACAGTTTTCGATGTTTCATTTGGTGCAAAGCTAAGAGTGCCTGTTGCAGAGATATAGTCATTGGCTGCCGTTGCAGTGCCGTCAGCTGTTGCATAATCAACCGTAATGGTTTTTTCTGAGGCTGCACTGAGTGTAACTGTTGTTGTTCTTACAACTCCGTTTTCATTTGGAATCGTGCTATCAGCAATCGAAATTGTTGGCTCAGTATCATCGTCAGTGATCGTAAGTATGCCCTCAGAGTCATTAAGCGTAACATTCACAGGGTTACTTAGAGTCACCCTTACTGTTTCATCTTGTTCATCAATTACGTCAGCGAGGACAGACACTGGCACGTTCTGTGTAGTTGCCCCAGGAGTAAATGTGATTGTCCCCGTGCCGGCGGTGTAATCGGAGCCTGCTGACGCTGTAAAGTCTGAGGTCGCAAAGTCAACGGTAATTGTCCTCTCAGAAGCCACTGACAATGAAGCCACCAAATTTTTAGCACCCGCAGTTTCTGCCGCTGTCAAATCTCCTAATGAAACTGTTGGGGATGCATCATCGTCAGTTATGGTCATAGTTCCAATGCCAGCAGTAGTGCTTACAACTGCATTTGTTGGAGATGAGAGAGTGACAGTAAAGGTCTCATTTTCTTCGTCAACAGTGTCAGCGAGAATTGTGACATCAACAGTTTTTGACGTCTCACCAGGGTTAAAAGTCACAGTTCCACCAGCTGTAGTGTAGTCATTTCCTGCTGTTGCAGTGCTATCGGCAGTTGCCCAATCAACTGTGACAGTTTGTGATGAATCGCCGCTCAGAGTGATGGTGGCAGTGAGATTTGCAGCTGTCTCATCCGAAGTGGCTACATCTGCAATTGAGAGCGTAGGCGTTCCCTCATCGTCAGTAATTGTAATCGTCCCGGTCGCAGCAGAAATTGCTGAATTGGTTGGATTACTTAAGCCAATACTAAAGGTTTCATCCAACTCATCTATAACATCTTGGACGATCGTTACTGAAATTGTTTTAGACGTGTCACCAGGGTTAAATGTCAATGTTCCGGTTGATGATACATAGTCATTTGTTGCAGTTGCTGAGCCATCGGCTGTTGCATAGTCGACAGTAATGGTTTTTTCAGAGGCGGCATTAAGCGAAACTGTCACTAAACGCCCAACGCCTGTTTCGTTTGGAGTGGTCATATCTGAGATTGAGATATTTGGTTCTGCATCATCATCTGCGATGGTAAGTATGCCAATTGCATCGTTTAGGCTAACCTCTGATGGGTTGCTAAGTGTTACTGTAACAGTCTCATCCTCTTCATCTGTAGAGTCTGCAAGCACTCCAACTGGGACGTTTTGTGTCGTGACATTTGGAGCAAAAGTGATTGTTCCCGTACCGGCAGTATAATCAGAACTTGCTGTTGCTGTTCCATCTGAAGTTGCATAGTCAACTGTGATTGTTTTTTCAGAAGCTGTGGAAAGGGTTGCAACCAGATTAGTTGTAGCTGCATTTTCGTTACTTGTTGTTGCATCTCCGAGTGAAACTGTTGGTTCTGTATCGTCATCAACAATTGTAAACTGTCCCAACAAATCATTGATGGTTGCGTTTGTTGGCGAAGATAATGTTACGGAGAATGTTTCATTATTTTCGTCAATAGTATCCGCTAAAATGGGTATATTAAATGTTTGGGACGTGTCGCCTGGATTAAAGGTTAGTGTACCACTTGAGTTAGTATAATCTGCTCCAGCAGATGCTGTTCCATCGGATGAAGCATAATCAACAGTCACTGTGCTAGACGACTGCCCGCTGAGTGTCACTGTCGCTGTCAAATTTGCAGCAGTCTCGTCGGCTGTGGATGCGTCTGCAATTGAAAGTGACGGTGTTGCTTCATCGTCAGTGACTGTCATCACACCCGTAGCATCAGAAATTGAAGCATTTGTAGCGTTGCTCAAGACCACGTCAAATGTCTCATGGGCTTCATCAATTGTATCTTGAACAATGGTAACACTTACCGTCTGACTAGTGATGCCGGGGTTAAATGTTAGAGTTCCGGATGCTGATAGGTAATCATTTGCAGCAGTGGCGGTGCCATCAGCTGTGGCAAAGTCTACTGTAACTGTTTTAGAAGAAGCAGAACTCAATGTAACAGTCGTTGTGCGCGATACTGCAGTTTCATCTGGAGTAGTTAAATCTGCAATTGATAATGATGGTGAACCATCATCATCAGTGATTGTGAGCTCACCGACTCCATCATTTATTGTAACGTTACTCGGATTACTCAACGTTACAGTGACCGTTTCGTCTACTTCGTCTACAGTATCAGCAAGAACGGCAATTGGAATGTTTTGTGTTGTAACATTAGGGGCAAAAGTGATTGTTCCTGTCCCAACGGTGTAATCAGCACTTGCTGTTGCTGTTCCATCTGAAGTGGCATAATCAACTGTGATCGTGCGCGCTGATGCTGTAGATAGGGTTGCCACAAGGTTTGTACTTCCAGCTGCTTCATCAGCGGTAGAAACATCATTAATTGAAATTGTTGGAGCTACATCATCATCTGTGATGGTCATTGTTGCTGTGCCGGCAGACGCGCTCACCGTTGCATTTGTTGGTGAAGAAAGCGCTATTGTGAATGTCTCGTTTTCCTCATCAATGCTGTCCGCTAATATTGGTATTGAGATTGTTTGCGTAGTTACGTTAGGAGCAAATGTAAGCGTTCCAGTTGTAGCTGAGTAATCTGCTGCTGCGCTTGCAGTCGCGTCTGCTGTTGCAAAGTCCACGGTTACTGTTTGTGACGATACACCACTAAGAGTGACTGTGGCAGTGAGGTTTGCAGCTGTCTCATCTGCTGTAGTCACATCGGCAATCGTAAGCGTTGGCGTGCCTTCATCATCAGTAATTGTAACCGTTCCGGTTGCATCAGAAATTGATGCATTAGTGGAGTTACTTAGATCGATGTCAAATGTTTCATTTGTCTCATCTAAGGCATCTTGAATAATAGTTACAGAAATTATTTTTGAAGTATCACCAGGGTTAAACGTCAAAGTTCCAGTCGCTGACACATAGTCATTTGTTGCAGTAGCAGTTCCATCAGCTGTCGCAAAATCCACCGAAATTGTTTGAGATGATGCGGCACTAAGAGTTACAGCTATAGAATGAGAAACACCTGTTTCATCTGATGTTGTGAAGTCTGCTATTGAAATGGTAGGAGCTGAATCATCATCTGTGATGGTCAGAACGCCTGTTGCATCATTTAATGTAACTTCAGATGGATTGCTCAGTGTTACTGTGACAGTCTCATTCACTTCATCAGTGGTGTCTGCAAGCACGCCCACAGCAATATTTTGAGTTGTCACGCCAGGTGCAAAGGTAATAGTGCCAGTATCAGCTGTATAATCTGAACCAGCTGTCGCTGTTCCATCTGACGTAGCGTAATCAACCGTAATGGGTTTTCCTGAAGCAGCAGAGAGTGTCGCTACTAGATTAGTTGAAGCAGCAGTCTCGTTTGTAGACGAGGCATCACCAAGTGAAACAGATGGTAGAGCATCATCATCATTTATCAACATTGTACCTGTGGCAGTGCCTAATGTTGCATTAGACGGGCTAGATAATGTGACTGAAAATGTCTCATCATATTCGTTTGTTGTGTCAGCTAGGATGCCAACAGAAATAATTTGGCTTACAACACCAGGTGCAAAGGTAACTGTTCCTGTTGCACTTGTGTAGTCGTTTCCTGCGGTTGCACTCCCGTCAGCAGTTGCATAATTAGCAGTAACAGTTTGAGAGGATTGGCCGCTCAAAGTGACAGTGAAATTTAGGTTTGCTGCAGCTTCTGTTAGGTTTGCGCCATTTACAGCTAGTGTCGGCGTTGGATCATCATCTGTGATAGTTATTGTTGCGGCAGCATTAGAAATTGTTGAGTTGGTTGGATTTGAGATAGTGACTGTAAATGTTTCATCGACTTCGTCAATTGCGTCCTGAACCATAGTAATAGGAATATTTTTTGTTGTCTCTCCAGAGTTGAACGTTAGCGTTCCTGTCGAGGTGACATAATCGTTGGTAGCTGTAGCCGTGCCATCAGAAGTTGCAAAGTCAACGGTAATTGTTTGTTGCGATGGAGAGGCTAAAGTAACAACAATGTCTCTAGCTACAGCACTTTCATCAGGAATAGTGTTATCTGCTATTGAAAGAGTTGGTGCAACATCATCATCAGTTATCGTTAATTCACCAACGCCATCATTTATCGTAACATTATTTGGGTTGCTTAGCGTAACAGTTACTGTTTCATCAACTTCATCAAACGCGTCAGCTAAAACAGCTATTGGTATATTTTTAGTTGTTTCGCCTGCCGCGAATGTAAGTGTGCCAGTCGCTGCAGTGTAATCATTTGAAACTGTTGCGGTACCGTCAGATGTTGCAAAATCAACTGTGATTGTCTTTTCGGAAGCTGCTGAAAGAGTGGCAACTAAATTTGTAGATGCTGCGGCCTCATCTGCGGTTGTTACATCATTAATTGAGATTGTTGGCGCCGGATCATCATCTGTGATTGTAACTGTGCCAGTTGCTACTGCGATTGAAGCATTCGACGCGTTTGATAAAGAAATATCAAATGTTTCATCCATTTCATCGACTGAATCATCACTTATAGTCGCAGAAATGGTCTTGGATGTTTGACCTGCTGTAAAAGTAAGTGTTGTAGAACTAATCGCAGCAAAGTCAGAACTGCAATGGCATGCTGTCCCCGCTGAAGACACATAATCAACCGTGATTGTTTTTTCTGAAGCAGCGTCTAGTGTTACGTTCAGTGAAGCTGTGCCAGCATTTTCAGCGACTGAAACCGATTGAATTGATAGAGCTGGTGGAGCATCATCATCCGTTATTGTTGCAGTTGCAGTTGCAGAAGAAATGGTTGCGTTATTTGCCGAAGATAAAGTAACCGTGAATGTTTCATCATCTTCATCTGACGAATCGTTAATCAACGGTATTGAAACGCTTTTAGTCGTCTCCCCGGAAGCAAAAGTGACTGTTGAGGAGAAAGCGTTAAAATCACTGCCTTGTGTTGCTGTACCATCAGATGCAGCCGCATTGACTGTTACAGAGCGACCTGAAGCTGAACTCAACGATACGACAACTGTGACACTGTTTTCGTCTGTTGATGTGCCATCAGCTATCGACAAGCTTGGTGTCGAGTCATCATCTGTGATTGTTAGAGCACCTTGCGCATCTGAGATTGATGCATTTGTTGCATTTGAGAGATCCACATGGACGATTTCGTCATCTTCATCCATTGAATCTGACAGAACCGCAACTGCTATAGTTCCGGTTGTTGCTCCAGCCGAAATAGTTATAGTTCCAGAATCAGCTGTGTAATCTGCTCCAGCGGTCGCAGTGCTATCAGCTGTTGCGTAATCAACGGTCACGTCTTTAGATGAAGCGGCGCTAAGTGTTACGGTTAAATTTGTAGAGGTAGCATTTTCATTGGCTGCAGTCACATCATCAATGGTAATAGATGGTGGATTGTCATCATCAATTATGGTTACAACAGCTTGAGTATCCACAATTGTGCCACTTGATGCGGAAGATATGTTAACCAAAATGGTTTCTGCATCTTCATCCAATGTATCAGCAAGAATTGGTATGCTTATCGCCTTTACGGTTTCGCCTGCTGCAAAAGTCAGTGTCCCAGTTGTGGCAGTGTAGTCTGCGCCAGCAGTTGCTGTTCCATCGGCCGTCGCATAATTAACAGTTACTGTGCTAGACTGCGCAGACGACAAAAATACGGCCACAGTCTGGTTAACTGCACTCTCATCAGGTGTTGCTGCATCAGAAATGTCGATGTCAAAGGCAAAAGCCCTTTCTGCCACCAACAGAGAAGCAACAAAAAGCAAGACAAAATTTAATCTTCTTAAAATGGAATTTATCATTTTTAAAGACCCAAAGGGATGAGCACGTCTTCATAAACGTCACAAATTATTAGTTCTTTACTTTTCAGAATTTTAGCTTGCATGAAAACATTTTAGTGATGCTTATTTAAAAAAGTTTTTACAGCAAATTGAATAGGCGCACTTGGAAAGTGCTCGCCAAATTTCTTGGCAAAAGCATTAACTGTCATCATCAGTTATATAGACGAAAGCCCGGCTATCTCTAAGTGTTCCAAATGATGTATTTTTAAGCTCGACGATAATGGTCTCTTTTTTTTCTGCTGCATTATCATCAAGAATTGCTATGCTTATAGCTTTGACCGTCTCACCAGGCCTAAAGGTCAGCCTCCCTGAACTTGGCAAGTAATCTTCATTTTTTGTAGCCGTACCATCTGCAGTTTCATAATCAACCTCTACATCGAAGGATTGAGCGGAAGACATAAAAACCACCACGGTTTGTGAAACTGGTTCCTCATTGGGAGTAGTAGCATCAGCGATGCTAATATTAGCGCCAAAGGCAGAAAAACAAAAAGCTAGAGAAGAAAATATAATCTTCGAAAACAAAAAGATTTTTATGAAATATTTTTTCATTTAATACCTGCTTAATTTTATTGAATAATAATTTAAAACGCCAAGAAATCAAAATTGTTAAAATAAGTGGAGTTAGTAAAAAATATATTTATGAACAGAGAGTTTTCCCGGATAAACACATAGTTTCCTGTTGCACTCTTGGCCCTTCTCATTGTTGGCTATCAGCAAGGTTGTTAATTTTTGAGTTCACTTATTCTTGGTAGCGTCTTGTAGCTACAAAAAGAGAGTAGATGGACATAAAGGCGAACAGTATGATGATTAGAACAGGAACATCAGCCTGACCAGTCAACCTTACTTCTAAAAGACCAGCAACCATCAAACCGAAACCGAATGAGCTGCCAAACAACAGACGTTGTGCAGTCGTTTTGGAACTGGTTTGACACCAGAAAAGTAACAAACCAATAAAGATAACGCCGACGCCCATATTTTTCCTGAGTGCTATTCCTACATTGATTGCCTGTTCATTATCTGAAATATTTGGGAACATAGCTAAAGTAAATAATTCTGGAAAAAACCAGAAGGCGATGCCCAAGAGCATCATAATCACTCCATTAAATGCTAGTGTTAACCTAGAGTTTCTCATCTATCTAATTTACTTGTGCATTTGAAATAATGTTACCTGATCATATCAGGATATCGCAACTTCTTCGATTTTGCAAAAATTGACGCTTTATTACGTCGCCAACTGCTACAAGAAGTAGGTTTTTTCGCAGCGAAATCTGGTTTAAATTTAGCTACCTTTGGTTTCTAATGCTTACTTTTAGTAAAAATAAATTATTTGGCTATTTCGGAATTGTTTAACTGAACAGAGCAGCCTTTTATAAGCTTCGGAAATAATTTGGGAAGAATTTATGTCAGCATTAGGTTCAGCTACTAAAGTTACGCATGACAGCATCATAATGGCAGATGTAGATTTCATTATTATAGGTGCAGGCACAGCAGGTTGTGTCTTGGCAAACCGGCTAAGTGAAAATCCGCGAAATTCTGTTGTTTTGTTAGAGGCTGGCAAAGCGGATAATCATCCATTTATTCATATTCCTGCGGGCTTCGTAAATCTCATGACAAATCCATCCTTAAACTGGATGCTGTCTACTTGTGAGCAGGAAATACTAAATAACCGCATCATGAATATGCCCAGAGGCAAAGTCCTTGGCGGCACATCTTCTATAAACGGTATGTTATATGTGCGTGGTCAAGCACAAGACTATGATGGCTGGGCGCAGGCAGGCAATAAAGGTTGGTCCTTTGAAGAGGTGCTACCTTATTTCAAGAAATCAGTACAGACTCATTTTGGCAAGTGTCGGCATGATGAGGGTTTTCATGGAGAGACAGGAGAACTTCATATCAGCCCGCCACGGACAACTTACGCTGTCTTGGATCAGTTTATAGAGGCGGCAGGTCGAAGAGGTTATAGACCATTTGCAGACTACAATGGAAAAAGGCAGGACGGCTTTAATTATTTTCAGCTGGCACAGAAAAATGGCCTGAGACATTCAAGTTATCAAGCATTCATTGCACCTGTTGTAAAGAAGCGGCAGAACTTAACTCAGCTGTCTGCAGCGCATGTATTGGCCTTATGTTTTGCTGATGACGCGCAGACTGTGAGAGGTGTGGAGATAGAAATTGGCGGTAAAAAACAGATTATCCGGGCAAACCGGGAAGTGATTTTATGTGCAGGGGCATTTGGCTCACCACAGATACTTGAATTGTCAGGTGTTGGTGATGCGACCAGACTGAAATCAATGGGAATAAAACCAAGAATAAATTTGCCAAGTGTCGGCGAACATCTAGCAGACCATTTTCTCACCCGCTTGACCTTTGAATTATCAGTGGGTGACAGTCTGAACACATCCCTCTCAAGATTTGGGTTGATAAAAGAAATTTTACGGTTTGCTGTTAGTAGAAGGGGGGCCATGACAATGCCCGCAGGTATTGTAGGCGGATTTGTGGCTAGCCGTTTTGCAGATGATAATTGTCCTGATATTCAATTCCATATAGCTCATGCTAGCTTTGCAAATCCTGCTAAGCGTGTTTTTGACCCCTTTCCAGCTCTCTCAATTGGCCCTTGCCAACTTCGTCCGCACAGTCGCGGATATAGCCATATTCAGGGCGCAGACCCAAAACTGTCGCCTGAAATTAATCCGCGATATTTATCAGCAGAAATCGACCAGCAAGTTTTGTTAGAGGGAATAAAAATTGCGCGCAAAATTATGGAGACTGAGCCAATAAAGTCTGTTGTTCAGTCAGAAGCTAGACCTGGTGCGGATTGCATAACAGATGACGAATTACTGGCCTTTGTGAAAGAGACAGGTAATACAGTTTATCATCCTGTATCAACTTGCAGGATGGGACCAAAGGAACAAAATAATCATGTTGTTACGCCTGACTTGCGTGTAAGAGGTGCAGATAAGCTTCGGGTTGCAGATGCATCGATAATGCCATCTATCACCTCTGGGAATACAAATGCCCCAACAATGATGATCGCAGAAAAGGCAGCTGACCTAATTTTAAAAGAGTAGCTGGAATATCACTAATTATACTTTTATAGGTTCAGAGATTTGATAGACTTTTCTGGACAACATGAAGCCTGTTGAAAAAAGGCTAATTTTGGTGATGAATGTGTCAAAGATTTAAATAAGGAAACAAAACAGCCATGGGTAAAGCATTTATCGTTTCTTCATATCGTGGGTCACCACAGCCGGAGAGGCTCGCCGAATATGCCGGCCCAGCCCGTAAAGCATTTGAGGCTAATGGTGGACGGTTTATTGTGCGTAGTCTGCCTGTTCACACCTATGAAGATGGTCTTAGTGAACGCACGATTATTATTGAATTCGCGAGTGTTGAAAAGGCAATGGCCGCCTATGAGAGCCCTGCCTATCAAGCTGCAAGAAAACTACTAGGACCTGTAAGTCGAGATGTTAGGGTTGTTGAACAGGCAGATTAGACTGACATTTCAGGGAATGTTAAGAAGATGATTGATGTGAGGATTAAAATATGAATGACGCATTATTAAATGTTCTGAGGTCTGTTGATACGCCAACAGTATGTAATGCGATTGAAGCAGCACAGGGCAAACGTGGATTTAACAATTTTACAAAAGCGACAATGGTCGCTTCTGCTCCTGAGGAAAAGTCTGTTGTAGGCTATGCGCTTACCGCCAAAATCGCTGCAACTTCTGCCCCGAAGGAGCCGGCAGAAAGTGTTAAAGAACGGCGAATGGCCTATTACAAATATATGGCTGAAGGTCAGCGGCCATCCGTGGCTGTTATAGAAGATTGTGATTTTCCAAATTGTGTAGGGGCGTTCTGGGGTGAAATAAATACAACAGTTCATAAAGGATTTGGCGTTTCAGGAGTGGTGACGAATGGCGTTGTACGTGATCTGGGTGACCTGCCTACTGGCTTTCCTGTCATTGCCGGGTCAATCGGGCCTTCTCATGCTTTCGTCCATGTAAGAGAATTTGGCAAGCCAGTTTATGTTTTTGGGCTGGCAGTTGAAGAAGGTGATTTAGTCCATGCAGATCGTCACGGGGCTTTGGTCATTCCATCACTGGTTATCCCGTCACTTCAGCACGCAATTGAAAAATTAATCGCTACGGAAAGGCTTGTTCTGGATCCCGCTAGCAAGCCCAACTTTGACTTTGAAGCTTTTGCAAAGGCGTGGGCAGCGTTTGAGGCAGCCCGTACCTGAACATGAAGTATCAAAAAGTTGCGCGGCCGCCCGAGATATCAAAGGCCGCACCTGTCGTAAATGAATTTTCTTTCGATGCCACCCAGGCGATCATATTAGCGATTTCATCAACGGTGACAAATCGGCCGCGTGGAATTTTTGATAACATATAATCAATGAATTCTTGAGATATCTGGTCAAAAATTCGTGTCTGTGCTGCTGCAGGGGTGATGCAATTCACCGCAATATCAGTGCCGGCAAGCTCTTTACCAAGTGATTTAGTCAGTGCAATGACGCCTGCTTTTGAGGCTGAATAGGCAGATGCATTTGGGTTGCCTTCCTTGCCGGCAACAGAAGCTATATTTACAATGCGGCCATAACCAGAGGCGAGCATTTCTGGAACAACAACTTTGCAACAATGAAATGTTCCATCGAGATTCACTGCCTGCACTTTGCGCCATTGCTCGATGGGATAATCAGCAAGAGAATATGTTGGTCCGGCAACGCCCGCACTGTTGATGAGAACATCCACAGCGCCGAATGCAGACTTGGTTTTTGCTAGAGCAGCTGTGACGCTTTCAAAATCGCTAACATCTGTCTGGACTTTCTGGCAAGTGTCTTTGGGTAGCTTGGCAATTTCATCCTCACAATCCTGAATATTCATGTCCCAAATACAAGCTCTTGCACCAGAATGAACGAGCTTTCTGACAACCGCAGCTCCGATCCCATTACAGCCACCAGTAATGACAGCGGTTTGCTCAGAAAAATTGTAGCTATTCATCAGTGGTCTCCCTACGTGGCTCTCTAACTGAAAAATTCTGCCTTTAAACAAACAGGCGGCCTGCTAAAAACAGACCGCCTATCAGAATTATTCTGTCAGAAGAAATTAGTCTAGCAGACCAATCTTCTTCATGTAAGACAGATTTGATTCTAGAGCTTCCTTTGCAAGAGGGCTTTTTGCTGCGAAAGCATTCCAAGATTCAACTGCAATCTCTCTGAATTTTTTACGCTCTTCAGTTGACCAATTGATAATTGTCAGGTCACCAGCCGCTTTGTCTTTAGCCACTTGGTCCAGACCTTCAAGGCGTGAATCACGAAGCTTGCTCGCCCATATTGAGTAAGTTAGAGATTCCATTGCTGCTTGTTCAGATGCAGACATTTTATCCCAAACACGCTTGTTTATAATGGTTTGAAGGTTTGCCATAGAATGGATACCTGGGTAGAGAGGATATTTTGCAATTTTATGGAAACCAGAGGCGTGGTTATTGATATAAACAGATGCGTCAGCTGCATCAACAATTCCCTTTTCCAGAGATGTGTATACTTCTGAGAATGGAATTGAGGATGGAGAAGCACCTGCACGACGGAAAACATCAGCAGCCAATCCTTCAGGAGACCGGAGTTTTAAGCCCTTAAGATCCGCAACGCCTCTGATTGGAACCGTGGACACAAAGGCCTCTTTTCCATAGGGGCCGCATCCTAGAACTTTGATTTTCCCTGGCATCAAAGAATCATAAATCTTTTGTAGCATCTCTTTGCCGCCGCCATGCATGCAGTACTCCTGGTATTGATCAGGAGTGTCGTAACCCGCAATTAAATCTCCCATGATGGCAAATGCAGGGTCGCGACCAGCAAAATAAGCAATCGCATTCATGTCACCATCAAGGATCCCATTGGCTACAGCATCGATTGTTTCGCGATGTGGTACCACAGCTTTAGTGGGCAGTACATCCATTTTGAGTGAGCCCTCAGTGACTACCTCAAGCTGTTTCCAATTCTCTGTTAAATAATTATGAGCCCAGTCTCCTGATTTAGAGCTAATTTGGAACTTGAGGGTCTTAGCATCTGCCACTCCAGACCCAAGAACCATTACACCGGCCACTAAAGCCAATAATGATTTTTTCATTTTCTTCCTCCGATTTTTATTCATTAAGCAAAGCCATCTGCTACAGCGAACATGAAATAAGTGATTGCGCCTCCAAAAGCAAAACCGATTAGCCATGCCCAAATCCCATATGTCTTTACGTGATCTTTTCTTGCGTCTGCACTCAATGTCTTTACTCCCTAGATATTGAGAAATGAACAACTGGTTTTATTCACTTCTTTAATCATCACGTTGACAAAGTTCTCAGGTCGGCGCAAGTGTGAAATTTTTGTCCAATGGAATTCTATAAAAAATTCTAGTTGTCAAAGTTGATATTTACGTGCGAGCCTTTCCCTGACAGTAAAAATTGCAGGAAGCTGCACGGGGGTAAAAATGTCAAAAGATATCTCACTACTACCTGAAACTGAAGGGGACACCTTTAGAGCTGGAAAAGACGGATTTGGGTTTTTTGACCATTTCAGCAAATTCTCGGGCCTTGCAGTTGCGCAATTATATTTGTTTTGCGCCGTAGTTACTGGATATGAAGTTATCTCGAGATATGTTTTCAATGCGCCAACCCAATGGGCTTTTGAAGTTGTAATGGTATTGTGTGCTACAGCATGGATGATTTCAGCTGGTTACATTACCTCTCACAAAAGACATATAGCGATTACAGTCTTTTATATTATTGCTACAGACAATACACGCTGGTGGCTTGACTTGCTTGCATACATAGTTGGCATATTAGCTCTTTGGCTGCTCGTGGATGACACTACTATCAGAGCTCTTGAATCTGTTCTAATGACTGAGCGGGCGGGCAGCGCTTGGAATTCCCCACAACCACTGATATTAAAATCTATGCTCGCCATTGGCGCATTCATTTACTTGCTTCAGCTCCTTATAAATCTGTACCGCCATTTTTCTTCACAGATTGCTAAAAAGGTGATTTTGGGCATAAGCGCTCTAATAATAATCAGACTATTGTCAGTCTTTTTTGAGCATTTAACTGGAAGTGGAGTATTTGCGTCTATTAACGGCATATATGCATCAGTATTTTCTCCATTTGATCCCTCGCTTTATGTGGATATGAGGGACATGGATATTAGCATAGCAAGCCTCATAATTGTAGCATTAATGCTTGCTCTCATGATGACTGGAATGCCCCTTGGTGTTGTTACCTTATTTGTGTCTATCCTGAGTGCAGTTGCGTATTTTGGTTACGGCGGTCTTTATCTTGTTTCCACGAATGCTTTTGGACTTTTGGAAAAATATCCTCTAGTCGCTGTGCCTTTGTTTGTGCTCATGGCCTCTATTTTAGAAAGAGCTGGTATCGCAGAGGACTTGTTTGATGCGATGTCTATCTTTGCTGGGAAATTTAGAGGTGGTGTTGCTATACAAACGATTGCAGTTGCAGTTGTTTTGGCAGCTATGTCTGGGGTTATGGGTGGGGAAATCGTTATGCTCGGGCTCGTTGCCCTGCCTCAGCTTTTAAGACTCGGTTACGACCGAAAAATGTCCATAGGAGTAATTTGCGCTTCAGGTGCCCTGGCGACACTCATCCCTCCGAGTATAATTATGATTATTTATGGGCTGTCGGCTCAAGTAGCTATTGGTGATTTGTTCATGGCTGGGGCAGTGCCGGGTTTAATGCTTGCGACGCTGTATGGAATCTATGTTTTAGTAAGAGTTAATATTAACCCTGCAATGGCTCCAACTGCTGAAGAGGTAGCCAAGGCGCGCGGCAAAGAAATGAAAATGTCTAAGACAAAATTTTATGCTGTGATGCTCAGTATTTTCCTAATATTCTGTGTGATGGGCTCAATATACGCCGGCATCGCCTCTGTTACTGAAGCTGCTGCTGTAGGTGTTTTAGGCGCAATGGTGGTAGCAGCTTTGAGGAACTCCTTCAGTTGGCACCTAATGCAACAAGCTTTAGCTGGGACTATGTCAACTGTTGGTACAATTATATGGCTTATTTTGGGTGCCGTAGCATTTGTTGGCATTTATAATCTCATTGGCGGTGCTGATTTCATGCGTTCCTTGTTTAGCGGTTTAGGATTGCCAGCGCTTGGCATTGTGTTTGTGATGATGGCAATATTGGTAGTACTTGGGACATTTATGGAGTGGATCGCCATTGCATTTATTACAGTCCCCGTGTTTGCACCAGTAGTTGTCGCTATGGCCCCAGAACTCGGGCTTGAACCAGAGTGGGCTGCAGTATGGTTTGGTGTATTATTTGTTATGAATATCCAAATCTACTTTTTATCTCCTCCATTTGGCCCGGCTTGTTTTTGGCTTAAATCAGTCGCGCCAAAGGATATAGAGCTACAGGAAATATTCATGGCTGTTCTTCCGTTTATTGCTCTTCAAATTATCGGAATGCTAGCGGTAATGTTTTACCCTGAAATCGCTCTATGGTTCCCTAAATATTTAAATGGTTGACGCAAATTTACGGAACGTCGATTACATTAAATTCAAAAATTTAGAGGTAAACGGGAATGAGGACCGTTCTTTTGACAGAGAAAATTGATGACTCGGGGCCTGCTTTGCTCAGGGAAAAAGGGTTTGAAGTTATAGAGGGTTGGACGCTGAGTGAAGAGCAGCTTGAAGGTTGGTCAGAAAAGATAGAAGCTATTCTTGTGCGTACCAATCGGATTTCTTCTGAACAAATTCTCTCCATGCCAAACCTCAAAATCATATCTAAGCATGGGGTCGGTTGCGACACCATCGATGTGGCCTGTGCCCGGTCACGAAATATAACTGTTGCTATTGCATCTGATGCAAATGCACAATCTGTTGTGGAACACACCTTTATGTTTATGCTGAATATGGCAAAAAATTCGGTTTATATGGATCAGGTTGTGCGCAGTGATTACAGCAAGCGGAAGAATATCAAGGCATTTGACTTGGGCGCACGAACTTTGCTGGTGCTTGGCTACGGCCGGATTGGCACGCGCGTATCCAGGCTAGCAGGTTCCTTTGGTATGACTGTTCTTGTTTGCGATGAAAAATTTGATCCTGGTGTGAGTGAGGTTGATGGTTTTGAAATTATACATGATTTGGATGAAGGGTTGGCGCGAAGCACCTTCCTTACCATCCATATTCCGCTTACAGATAAATCTGCAAATCTCATCAATAAAGATCGGTTACTGAAAATGCCGAAAGGTAGCTATCTGGTAAATTGTGCTCGTGGCGGGATTGTTGATGAACAGGCTTTAACGGAATTGACACAGTCAGGTCACATTGCTGCTTCGGCTTTTGACGTTTTCTCAGTTGAGCCTATTACTGTAGATAATCCCCTTTTGTCTGCTAAGAACACGCAACTAAGTCCTCATGCTGCAGCATTCACGGCTGAAAGCCTGCATCGCATGTCTTATCAGGCGGCATCAAATATATGTGATTATTTCAATGAGGGTGTTCCCAAAGCCAACATCTATGATTTGGACGCGTTCACTGCCTAATATTTTTGCCAACGAAAATCAGGGTCGAGATAGGGTGAGCTGTCGGGAATAAGGTCTATTGGCATGTCAATGATGAACCTACCCAGCAGAATATAGCTTAGCGTTTTGCCATGCCTGTCAATTGACCGCGATGCATTGACCCCGCCATCCAGAACATCGTCTATAACAAAATTAAATGCAGAGAGGAGGGGTAAATCATAGCGTGTAACACCACTTGCCCCTAAGTGAGCATAAAGCTTATGAACCTTGTCTGCTGTCACATTTGTCGCTAGAAACTTGTAAGCCTCTGGTCGATAGGCGACCAAAGATACATTGCTGACATTGCCTTTGTCGCCAGCCCTGCCGTGGGCGATAGCGTGCAGCGGCAAACGGCGCATTTCTGAGCAGCTAGTCACCTATCGACCACCTCCACAGCAATATGAGGTTCAATGAGTGTTCTGTTTAGCAAAATAGAGGCTGATGCCATCTGCGGTGTGACTGAACTGCGATATCCACCACCAGCAGCTGGTCCTGAACAATAAAGATGTTGAAGCTCGTCACACAATGTCTGCGCGGTTTTATGATCAGCTGAAATGAGGGACAACCGAACTCTGTAATCGCCGTCAAAGGGCAGGTTATTTGCTTGGCTGGCTGACGCATCGCCGCCATCAAGAACAGAAAATGCCCCAATAATATCGCGGCGAATTTCACCATTGAAACCAGATTTTTGCATGCGCTCTAAAACAATGTCTGCAGCTAATTTAGCGCGCGCAAGGCTGTTCATGCCAGCATAACTAAGTTCTGCCTCAGCCATAAACCCGCCATCAACACAGACAGTTGCTTTAAGCTGTTCTGGTCGGGGGCTACCCTTTATCCCTTGCACTAAAATTCTGTCTATTCCGTCTTCTGTAAGATACAGGCCACTGACATCTGCACAAACATCCGGCACAATATAACAAGTCGGATCATGCATTTCATATAACAGCTGTTCTGTAACTGTGGCAGAGGTGACGCAACCCCCAGTCTGTTCAGGCTTTGTTATAATAAAATTTCCAGATTCGTAAACCTCTGCAACAGGGAAGCCCACTTCAGCTAATGCAGGGACATCCTTAAAACCAGGATCGGCAAAATAGGCCCCTGTGACTTGTGCACCGCATTCCAGAAGATGGCCACAGATTGTGCCAGCCGCCAGTTTGTCCCAATCATCGTTAGCCCATCCAAATTCGTGTAGCAGTGGGCCTAAAACTAACGCGCTGTCAGTGGTGCGACCCACAAGAACAATATCCACATCCATTGCCAGCGCGTTTGCAACAGCGTCCCCGCCTAGATATACGTTAGCTGCTTTCAAATCACGACCTGACAATTGGTTGCCTTCCATTGTAGGGGCCTCTAAGAGGGTTTGCTCATCAAGATAATTAGACAAATCATCACCTGATAAAACGGCGATTCTAAATGGAGGTAGGCCTAATTCACCGGCCAGCTTGTTAATATGTTTTGCCGCTGCTAGTGGGTTGGCGGCGCCCATGTTCGAGACAACCTTGATGTGATGCATTTTTATTTGTTCTAAGACTGGGCGAAGATAAGCTTCAAGATAGGGGGAGTAACCTAAGTCAGGGTCTACTGTTTTTGAAATTTGTGCGAGAGCGATTGTTCGTTCTGCTAGAACTTCAAAAATTAGATATCGGGCGCCATCGCAACTTGCCAAATGTGCAACCAGCGGCACAGCAGCATCAAAGCGATCACCAGAAAATCCTGCTCCCCCAGCGATAAAGACGCGTTCAGTCATAACCCTCATTCTCTAGTGTGAAATCTAATCCGATCAGAACGTGAAGCTTTTGTGGTGTCAAGACTGTTATTGGTTGCTGGATTGGGTATAGACTGAGGTCAGTAATAAAGTTTGTTAAGTGGGTATACTAAACTGGTCCCTTCATTTCTTAAATCTCTGCAGACTGTCACTGGGCTGCTGATGGTTATAGTGATGGTAACGATGCTGTGCGCGCGCGCCACAAGCATGCCTGTATTCAATTTTATTTCTTATTGCGCAGCAGCAGGGGTCTTTTTTTGCAGCTGGCGTCTAATAGGATTGCGTGAAATCTATCTTTTAAGCGTATGTGGTTGCCTGACAGCTTTTGCCTTGCTGGTTTTCCAAATGCCTTGGGAAATATTTCAAACTGCAATTAATCAGGCTGTTTTTCTGATGGCTTTTTTGCTCTTGCTTGCATTGCTTCATGAAGCTGCAGTCACTTCAACGGCGGTAGCTAACTGTGGACAATTTTTAACCCGCCAACCACCAGCAAAGCGATATTTTGCTGTCTTTGGCGGTTCGAATATCATGTCTGTTCTATTTAATTTAGGCATTATAAGTTTACTCACACCCCTGATCCGAAAAGGTGTTGAAAAAGAACAAACTGATGTTGCAGATATCAGAGAACGAAGACAGCTTACATCAATGCTGCGCGGTTTTAGTTGGAGTGTTGTTTGGTCACCAACAGCGATTGCACCACTCGCGGTCCTTGAACTTATAGATGGTATAAGCAGAGAATGGTGGAGCATATATGGCCTCATGTGTACTGCAGCTATTTGTATCATCGGTTGGGCTGAAGACAGATGGAGGTTTCGGCATATGCAGCGCAGTCCTGCCCGACCACGTCAACAGTTGAAATTGCCTTTATTGGCATTGGTCAGTTTCTTTTCTGTCTTGTTGTCACTGGTCTGTTTGACAATTCTTGTTTCTTATTTTTCCGGTGAGAGTTTTGTTTTTGGCTTGTTGGTTTCCTGTCCTCTAGTCATGATGTTGTGGTTATGGGCGCAGAATCACCAAAGAGATAAAACTCCGGCTACAGCGCTGAAACGCGCTGTAGATATTTGTCTGACACGCTTACCTGAAAATGCGAAAATTATGCTGGCGTTAGCTTCATCTGGTTACATTGGTATGTTGAGTGCGGAGATGGTTCCGGCTGAATACTTATCTGATAATTTGGGACTAATGTTGATGCCTGATTATTTGGTGCTCATTTGCTTGACGGTAGTGATGATACCTTTTTCATGGCTGGGTGTCAGCCCTATTATGATGGCTGTTTTTTTTGGCAGTCTTTTGGGCAGCCTTCCTGTCTTGCCTGTAGATCCAACATTGGCTGCGTTGGCAATTTCCTGCGGTTGGGCCTTGTCAATGACCACTTCACCTTTCGCAACTGTTGTGCTGATGGTATCTTCTTTAAATGGCAAGCGTCCTCTTCAGCTTACTCTGGGTTGGAACACTTTATTCTCAATAATGGTGACGCTTTGTCTGTGCGGTATCTTCTTCACGCTGACCGGTGGGCGATGAGTTTATCCCGTCAGATGCCTAAATATCTGTTTATGGTTTCCGGTGCGGCCAGAAGTGCAGTTGATGTTCCTTGCCAGGCAATATTTCCCTTATCCATAAGATAATGGCGATCTGCCAGTTTTGTGATAGCTGAAATATCTTTATCAATGATCAAAATAGATTGGCCTTTCTGTTTTAGCTTATTCAGACAATCCCATATCTGCTGTCTTACCAGTGGAGCCAACCCCTCTGTCGCTTCATCAAGGATCAGTAATTTCGGGTTGGTGATAAGGGCCCGCCCAATCGCCAGCATTTGCTGCTCGCCGCCAGACAGATGATCTCCTGCATAGTTAAGCCGTTCTTCAAGCCGCGGAAATAGCTCAATTACACTCTCAAATGTCCATTCATCCCGTGTATCAGATAGGGATGGCTGGTAGAAGGTGCGCAGATTTTCACCAACAGATAAATTTGGAAAAATCTGGCGTCCTTCTGGAACGAGTCCAATGCCCTGGCGAGCAATCTCAAAACTTTCCATGGCAGAATCGGCAATGCCAAACCTCTGTAGTTGGCCTGACTGCAGTGGTAATTGACCCATTATTACCCGCACAGTTGTCGTCTTTCCCATGCCGTTGCGACCCATGAGAGAGACACATTCTCCAGCATTTATATGCAGAGATAAATCAAACAGAACCTGAGCTGCCCCATACCCGGCATTTACATTATCCAAAATCAGCATGTTAATCACCATCGCCAAGATAGGCGTTGCGTACGGCGCTGTTGTTGCTGATTTCATCAGGTGTTCCACTGGCGATGGTTTTTCCTTCCACCAGCACTGTTATACGGTCTGCCAATTTAAATACTGCATCCATATCATGCTCAATCAGTAAGGTCGCATGCTGGCTTTTTAAGTTTTCGATGATTGAAGTGATGTGGCGGCTTTCTTCTGCCCCAGCCCCTGCCAAAGGTTCATCTAGCAATAGAAGTTGTGGGTTTGTTGCGATCGCCAGTGCCAGTTCAAGAAGTCGGCGTTCTCCATGAGAGATTTCAGCGGCAAGTTTTTCAGACTGATGAAGCAATCCAACCTTTTCCAGAATATTGCGTGCGCCGGATAAAAGAGAGGGATCGCTGAAGGCTGGTGCAAAAAACCGAAACACTTTGCCCTTTCGGGCAAGCTCGGCGATAAGTGCATTTTGCAAGACAGTGAAACCCAGAAGAACATTACTTATCTGAAAGGAACGGCCAATTCCCTTGCGCACTCTTAGAGAGGGTGAAGTATTATTTATAAGTTCTCCATTTAAGAGAATTTGTCCAGAATCAGGTTGTTCGGATCCATATATCTGTTTGATTAAGGTTGTTTTTCCTGCACCATTCGGCCCAATAAGAGCATGGATTTCACCCTTGTTGACAGATAAACACAGCTTATGTGATGCCCGCAGGGCCCCATAAGACTTGCTAATATCTTTGAGTTCAAGCGATACTTTGGTCATGTGGTGTTCTGCCGCTGAGTAATTCGTCGGTGTAGTTGCTCAAATATTGCCATCAGACCACCTTTTGTGAACAAGACAACAGCAATCAGCATTGGTCCAAATATAATCATCCAGTTTTCGCTGTAATCAGGGGCGATGAAATAAAGCAACTCAGGTAGAAATTCTTCAAGCAGAAAAAAGACAATTGCGCCGATTAGTGGACCGGCAATATAGGAAAGACCTCCCAATACAATGACAATCATTAATTCGCCTGAACGGGACCAATGCATAATATCGGGTGAGACGTATTCCTGCCAGTTTGCAAATAAAGCACCAGCAAGTCCACAGATAGCAGCAGACGCTACATAGGCCGTGATTTTGAAATGCAAAGCAGAAAGCCCCATTGCTTCAATGCGTGATTCATTGTCCTTAATTCCCTGCAAGATTACACCAAAATGAGAATTGATGATAAGCAGAAGAAGCAGGCTTACAGCAAACAGAGCTATCCAAATAAGGTAATAAAGCCGAAGCGGATCCCATAAATCAATAATTAAAAATGAAGCACGATCCACACCCATACCATCATCACCGCCAAAGACCTCAAGACTCACAAAGAAAAAATATAGCATCTGAGCAAAGGCCAAGGTTATCATGATAAAATAAATTCCCTTGGTTCTGAGGGCGAGAAAGCCAATCACAAGACCAATAGCAGCGCAGAACAGAAGTGCAAAAAGAATATGTAGCCAGCCATTATCAATACCGTAAAACTGGCTTATACCCACACTGTAAGCCCCTATGCCTATAAAGGCAGCATGGCCAAATGAGACCATTCCTCCAAATCCCAGAACGAGGTTCAGCCCTAATGCAGCCATGCCTAGTAGCATTATACGCATAGAAACATCATTCCAAAATGGCAGGTCAGCCATGCTAGTGTAGATTGGAAATAAGCCAAACCCCAGCAACAGGATAAACAAGGCAGGGGATGATTTTAAAATTTCCAGACTTCTTTTTAGCGCTTGCATCACCCTAACCTTTCGGCGGGAACAGGCCAGTTGGCTTGAACACAAGTATTACGGCCATCAAGATATATATCATCATAGAGGCAAGAGCTGGCCCCGCCCCGTCAGCGGCTGATTGAGACATAAACGCTCTCAGCATGTCTGGCAGAAACACCCTGCCGATTGTATCGACAAGACCAACGAGAACAGCGGCAATGAACGCACCACGGACAGAGCCGATGCCGCCAATAATAATGACCACGAGAGACAAGATCAGCAGAGGTTCTCCCATGCCTGGTTCAACAACTGTCAGAGGAGCAAGCATCATGCCCGCAACGCCTGCCAGGCTCGCACCAACTGAAAAAATAAACCGCCTCAGCATATGAATGTTTACACCGAGCGCAGCAGTCATATCCGGGTTGGCCGCACCTGCTCTGACCATGGCGCCCATGCGTGTCTTGGCGACAAGAATATAGATGCCAATGGCCAATGCCAGCCCTATAAAAATAACTATAAGGCGAAAGACCGGATATGGTGTTTCTGGCAGGATGTAAACAAACCCCGACAAAGAGGGCGGCAAATTAGAAAATAGAGCAGCAGGCCCAAAGCCAATGCGGATCAATTCATTGAAGAACAGGATCAGTCCGAAAGTTGCTAGCACCTGCTCCATATGATCGCGTTTATATAAATGTTTGATGATCAGATATTCAAGAAGATATCCACTAGCAAAGGTTAATGGGATGGCCAAAAAAATGCCAAGGTAGAAATTGCCTGTCAGCAGGGTAAATCCTGTGGCAGCGTATGCACCAATCATCACCTGCGCGCCATGGGCCAGAAAGACCAGGTCCATAATTCCCAGAATCAGCGTCAGACCAGCAGCCACCAAAAATAGGGTGACACCAGACTGAATGCCATTGAACACTTGCTCCAACAATAGCGTTATGGTCATTCGACTTGCCGCCTGCCGTACAATTTGAAAACCGGATGAATGGCAGTCAGATCATGGCTGCACTGCCTTGTTGAGTTTACTCTAAAATTTGCAGTCCTTGGCATAGACATCGCCATGGTTTTCCATAACGGTTCCAATGATTTTTAATGTCGCATTACCTTCCTTATCCAAGATGACTTCACGCAGATAAACATTTTGTACGGGGAACTGATTTGTATTCATCGCTAAAAGGCCACGTGTTGTTGGGATATTGCCTTTTGCTAAAACGGATCGCATTGCTTCTGTCTTTGTGCTACCAGACGTCCGTACAGCATGATCAATCGCCATCATCGTATCATAAGCTTGCGCAGCGTAGAACGAGGGGTAACCGCCATACGCTGATTTGTAGTCGGCCACAAATTTCTTGTTCATGTCATTATCAAGATCGGGTGACCAGGTCTGTGTATTGATTGTGCCAATGGCTGTTTCTTTAAGCGCTGGCAGAGAAATCCCATCAACAGCAAACACAGAATAAAGCTTGCTAACTGAATCCATATTACTTTGGTTCCACTGCTTTACAAAGTTCACAGCCATGCCGCCGGGTTGAAATATGAACGTGGCTTCTGGTTTGGCTGAGCGCAAAGCAGACAATTCGGCCTGAAAATCACTTTGACCAAGTTTGGTGTAAACTTCGCCAATAATTTCGCCTTTGAAATGTCGTTTGAAACCAGTTAGCATATCTTTACCAGCCTGATAATTTGGGGCTAGCATATAGACAGATTTTATGCCGGCATCCTGCATATATTTACCCATGCCCTCAGATGTCTGATCATTTTGCCAAGACATGGACACAAAGTTCTTATGACATTTATCACCGGCCAGCGGAGATGGGCCAGCATTTGAGCTAATTAGCAATATGTCAGATCGTGTGACTTGCTTATGAATGGCCATTAACAAATTCGACCAGATGATGCCAGCAACTACATTAACCTTGTCGCGTTTAATCAAACGGTTCGCTAACTGCTTGGCAACATCAGGCTTACGTTGGTCATCAACAAAAATTACTTCCGCGTCGTGGCCGCCAAGTTTACCCCCGGTATGCTTAAGCGCTAGATTAACGCCATTCTGCATTTGTTTGCCAATAATGCCTGCAGAACCGGATAAGGTTGTCATATACCCCACTTTAAAGGTATCTGCGAATGCTGAGCTGTTTGCTAGCATCAAAGTCGTCACGGCAACTGCCATTATCGTATGTTTCATGATATTGACCTCCGATTTGTACATATAAATAAATTCAATAAAAATTTTTATTAAATTAAATTTGGCATGTTGTCTCGAATTTAACTAGCAAAAAATTCTCAATAAAAGACGGTTATCAATGGTCTTGGCCTCTCAAAAGCAAGACAACATAGAGTTCTTTTGATAGACCTAATGGAAATTTTGGCTCTGCAATTGCTTGAAGATTATATTTCAAGAACGCTGTGTGAAATGTCGTAGAAATCAATCTTGGCTACTGCAGATGATTTCCGGGCCTCAATTGCATCTTCTTAACTCTCATGAGATGACAAAATAGTTACGCGAGCAGGGCGGACAGAACTGTCGACCTCAACCACTTGGAATTTAGATGGGTGGAAATTGCCTTCTGAGGTCAGATTTTGGGCCATGTACATTTCTCCTATTCAATCAAAATGTCGTTGAATTAAAAAAATTAATCGATGCACTCAACAGACTCGTTGAGTATTAATGAAATTATTTCTTGGGTATTTTTTGTGTTCTGTTTAACCAACCTAAGAAAAGTGGTGTCAGATAGAGCGGTACCTGGTACATAGCTGTGAACAAGCCCATCACCGGGTCATAAGGAAGGGCCGCATAATACAAGCCTACATTTCGATTGCCAGCTATAACAGCCATTACTTTTAGTGTGTCCTTTGCCTGCTTAGCGCGCAAAAAAATGGCAAGCACCATCATGAAGAGTTGACTGCCAAAATTCATGAAGACCGCTAGCGCTAGAAGCTGATAAGCAAGAACAGGCGAAATGGATATCTGTGAGCTGACACCGTTGAATACAGGAATGAGAAAAATCAGCATCGCGCACGTTGAAATGCCGTCAAAAACAGTATGATGTTCTTCAATTTTTTTTCTGCTGATAAGCCGTTGTCCTAGCAAGGCAAGTCCGCTGCCAATTACAATCATCAATGCCAAACGTGTTAACAGACCAATGGGATCAATTGAGACGATATTAGATAAAAACAAGCTACTGACAAATGGGCCGGATAAAGGGGCAATAAGGCTGGTCATAGCAACCAGTTCCATTGCTAAAATAGGTCTGAACCCAAGCAGAAGACACATCCAAACTGTTGAGGCAATAGGCGGAGCAACAGCATACCAGACCAGAACAGGTATGAACATTTCTGCAAGTCCAAGACTGCGAGCGGTGAAAACAAACAGACAGGGAATCAGGATAAGGATCACAAGGCTAAGGCCAAGACTTTGGAGAATACGACGAGGTTGAACAGCTCCCCTTATTGCGATGCCCAGATCCAGTCTTATCATTGCTGATGCGTATATAATTATGATCACTAACGGCACCATATCCCTGACCTGATCCCCAAGGTCAGGTAAAATAAGTGCGATGCAAAGGCCAATCGGAAGACATAAACGGGCATGTTTACCCAAAAAGCTAAGGCATTTTATTAAGAACATCATGAAATTACGACCATGATATTAAGCTGTATTTTTATGTAAGCTTGGGAGGATAAACGCAGAAAGAAAAATAAGACAGGCAATCATACTCATCACGGAAAATAGGTCTGACATCTGATAACCTGTCTGCAGCATAAAGCTACTAAGCGGCAGAACAGAAGCGCCAATGCATAAGTTTAATAGGAATTTTATACTCAGAATTTGGCCCCGCCAGCTGTCAGGTACATAGCGCGACATCACAGCGTCGGTTATAGGGATCTGACCAAAGACAAAGGACATGGCAATGATCATAAAAAACAGCAGGGACAGGTCAGAAAAAGAAGCGGCCAGAAAAACAAAGACAACTTGTCCAACCGCCACGCATAGCAGCACTGTCTTAGCGGATATTCTGTCAATTAGCCAACCCACACCAATTTGCGCGAAGGAGGCGATAGCATACACAATCGAGGCCAATAAACCTGTGATAGCAACAGATGTGGTCAAGTTTTGCATTTCAAGCTCAAAGTATCGCGGAACAAGAAAGGTCATGCCCCCAAAGATAAAGCCTCCAGCCGAGGTTATTAGAGCTAATGCAAGTAGAGCGCGGGGCCATCCGTCAACAAAGCCATATTTGTTTGTTTTTGCTGATTGTGTCGGTTGACTATCATCCTCGGTTTTCAAATTAGCAACAAAAATCAATCCGTAGCCCAAACAGAACAAGCCTGATAGCATAAAGCCCATGTGCCAATCATCAAATAACAGAATTAAGCCAATAATGAGCGGCGCAAAGGCCACCCCCATATTGCCAAAGACACCGTTTATGCCCAATCGAAATCCGATCTTCTCATTCTGTTTTAGTAATATGGCAATGCCAACTGGATGATAAATAGAGGCAAAACCCCCAATGAGGGCAAGGCCCATCATCACTCCAATTAGCGATTGTGCAAAGGAAGTTAAGATAGCTGCCACACCTATCCCAAAATGGTACACAACCATCATAAGTGAACGCGAATAGCGGTCTGCTAGTCTAGCAGAAATTGGCGCGCAGGCGCCAAACAAGACAAGCCCTAATGTGCCATAGCTAATAATCTGTTCATAGCTCACACCAAAATGCCGGCCAGCATCATAAGCAGCTTTCGCAAAAATCAGCATAATGAAATGATCAAGAAAATGGCTGATATTTATGAACAGGTCGTTCACGGTTTTGTTTCTTAAATAGGAAATCATTTGCAGGGTAATCTTTTGTTATTCTGGGCGCGAACGGACATTTGACTGCGCTCAAAACTGAATGATTTACGGTTTTAATTTTTGTTTTCCAGAAAGAATTTGCAGCTTGGAAAGCCTAGTTTTTATGTGACTAGGTTTTCTCCGTTTTGTTCAACAAGTCATCAAGAGTAGTGGTTTCGTCGCTATCTTTTTCTTCATTATCATTTTCATCTTCATTAACTTCGTCATCTTCAGATTTTTGTCCAAGAAGCTCTTTATTTTGAGTTTCTAAATGACGAACCAAACCCGTTAATCGTTTTAACTGATGAGCGTGAGTGTCGACGTATTGCTTTTGTCGCTCGGTTTCACCCAGAACCTGCATCAAAAGGCCCCCTAAAATAAAGAGACCAATTCCCAAAAGTACAACAGCCCATTCCAGCCAATCAAATTGTGTCATATTTTTCAAAAACCCTAGTTGAATGCCGATTTATATTACTCTCTTTAAAGAACTTGAGTTAATCCCCACAATAGATATAAACCAACAAGCACTGTCATGATAGCTTCAAAGCGTGTGATTTCAAATCCAGCTACTGAAAAAAAGGGTTTCGTGGTTTGTTTTTCCTCTTTTACTTTAATGAAAGATTTTAAGCCTAAAGCCCTGCCAATACGGTTGGCACCAGCCCATAGTGCCACAAGTCCAATACATAAAATGATCAGTTTACCTATCATGAATTTTGTCAGCTCACTTAAACGATTATTGAATTTCGCGCTCAAAAAGTGTGCGTGCCGCAGTCACTCGTTCTGCATTGTTTTCAGCAATTGTTCCATTTGGCATAAACAGCGAATTTTCAAATCCCACACGCACTTTCCCGCCAAGTGACACAGCCTTTTGAAGGCAGATTTGTTCCTGTTCGGCAAATGCGCAGATGGACCATTCCGGAGACATTTTCAGACTTTTCAATTTCTCTAAAAAGTGTTCTATCAGTTCAGGTTTGCTGACCCGTCCTGAATAATGTCCTATTGTGAAAAGACACCATATATCATCCTCTGGCAAATCTGCCTCGTCGATAATTTGCCGCACGATGTCTAAATGATCTGGAAAATAGCAGATATGTTGAATGCGTGTTCCAGCTTCATAAAGGGTTTTATATAGCTTAATATCATCTGAGGTCGGCTGACCATCGGGAATCATTTCAATTATCCCAATTGAAATTCCTGGTGGCATAACCTCATAAGCGAGGGCGCGCATATCTTGAGGACTGTAGCGTCCCACACTCTCAGTTGTAATTTGAAGATGCATTTCTGGGACGGCAATAGCCAGCTCAGCAAGGGCTTCTATATAAAGGCCAGCGTCAAGAACATGTTGTTGTTCATTGTCGCGAACATGAAAATGCATCGCACCTGCGCCCGCTTCATAACACGATGCGGCTGTGGTAACGATTTGTTCGATTGTAATGGGTATAGCCGGATGATCTGCTATTGTGCGGCGTGCCCCGTTTGGGGCAACCATTATTTGCGGCAGTATTCTGGGCTTTGAGAAGGCCATCTTGGCTTCATCCATGTCAAAAAAACATCACTGGATATACTCTAACTGTCCTCCGTAAGCGCGTCCATAGTGCAGACATCTTGTCCTTCAGGTTGGTCCATCTGTTTTAATTGATGCGGTCTTGTTTCCTTAGTTGTGACGCGGTAATATTTTAAAACTTTGCTTCAAAATAGGTCGTGCAAGGAAGAATGTCAGTTCCGCAGGTAAAGGGGTTTTTTGACCCAAACAGTCATACCATCAGCTATGTGGTCTTTGACCAGTATAGCAAACAGAGTGCTGTAATCGATTCCGTTCTTGATTTTGATTATGCGTCAGGGGCAATTAGCTATGACATGGCAGATCAGATTTTAGCTTATGTTCAGAAACTTGGCCTTGATGTTGTCTGGCATATTGAAACGCATGTTCATGCTGACCACTTATCTGCGGCTCCATATTTGCAGGACAAGGTCGGTGGACAGCTGATGATTTCAAGAGAAATTACAGAGGTACAGAAAATTTTTGGCAAGGTTTTCAATGCTGGCACTGAGTTTGAGCGTGATGGCAGTCAATTTGATAGACTTCTGGGTGATAATGACAGCTATCAACTTGGGCACTTTTCTGGAAGGGCTATTCACACGCCGGGTCACACTCCAGCTTGTATGGCCCACATAATTGGGGATGCAGTTTTTGTTGGGGATACATTATTTATGCCTGACGGTGGGACGGCCCGCGCTGATTTTCCAGGTGGCGATGCCCGGATATTGTATCGTTCAATTCAAAAAATTCTTGCTTTACCTGATACAACACGTCTGTTTGTGTGTCATGACTATATGCCAGACGGCCGAAAGGTAGCTTGGCAAACGACAGTGGGGGAACAGAGGCAAAAAAATATCCATATTGGAGGCAATATCAGTGAAGATGATTTTGCTGCAATGCGTGAGGCACGTGATGCGAGCCTGTCTATGCCCCGTCTGATTATACCCTCTATTCAGGTGAATATGCGTGCTGGCAATATGCCGCCAAGCGAAGAGAACGGCGAGATTTATTTGAAAGTCCCGGTGTCTGGATTAAAAGGGTGAGGCATGCAGATTAACTGGGCTGAATTTTCCCTTGACATGTCTTTTTTGGTCGGGATGCTGATTGTTGTAGCCGCGTTGCCAATGATGTTGGCCAATGGGTTTGTAATGGGCGTGAGTAGCATTCTTGGTGGCCTTTTAGGCAAAGCGGAAACAAAAAACTGGCGTTTGGCATTTATTGCTGGGTCTTTTTTAGCCATCATGTGTGCGAGCTTAAAGCTTGGGTCTGTTCTGAAAGTAGTTGTGATCAAAGCTCAGCTAAAGCGCACATTCACAAAGCCTTTGCCGCTCTTTCTCTTGTGGTTATTTGGCATGTATTTTCCTTTTGATCACACTGGAGCGGCGATGGCCGCCAACCCTGTTTGCAAGGTAGAGGCAAAAGTATGTGCATGGACAGACAAAATTGTTGGTGTCAAAACCCCAAATATGGTTGCGTCTGGTTTTCAAATCTCACCAGATTTGATTGTCACCAACCGTCATGTTGCTGAAGACCATCTTCGAGTTTTGGTCCGCAATGCCGAGGGCAAAGTTCAATCCGCTGTATCATTACCGCATGATTTTCCAGCAGACTTGGTCCTTCTTCGCATGGAGGATAGCCAGCCAGATTTAAAATTTAAAATTGAACTCACCCAGCAGAAATCAGAAAAGCTTTATGTTGTGGCGTTTGATCAAGGCCGTAATGGACCTCGCATTTATACACCTGGAGCATTTGCACATTATCCTGATACAGCCACCTTACCACAGGCCCGTATTCACACTGATGCGCGAGCTTTGCCAGGAAACAGCGGCGGTGCGGTCGTGGATGAACATGGTCGGTTGTTGGGTGTTTTAGCTTCTGGCGATGGCAAGTTGAGCGAGGTAATTCCAGCGGAACATATCAACGCGGTTATGCGCCAAACAGATAATAAGCATCAGGCTGACTTCTTAAAGCAGGCAAAAGCTCTTCGCATCTGCGCGGACACTCTTTATTTTGCGACGCAAATCCCCCGCGATCCCCCGGTGCCTTTGGTCAGCAAAATAAATTCAAACTGCAAAAAGGCGAGAAATAAACAGCTTTATGATCAGGCAGGGCAGTTGTTTGGAAAATGGTGGATGTTTGATGAATCAGAAAAGTTTTTGCTGCGCAGTCAGAAATTAGATCCAGACAGTCCAAACACGCTGATGTCCCTTGCTGTGACTTATCATCTAAACAGAACACCAGAAAAAGAACTACCGGTCTTAAAACGTTATCTGCAGATAAACCCATCTAATCCTCAAGCGCTAAGACTGGGAATCCAGACAGCTGGAATGCTAAAAGACAAAGAATTTGCAGATGAGGTTCTTGCGCTTATGCGTGTGCATAATCCAGCCGCATTGCCACTTGCTGAATCTTTTGTAAAAGAAGCTTTTGCCGACTAAAAACCAAAATCATCTGTCGGATCAGGTATCCAGCCAAAAGCACTAATATTCCCTTGTCCACTGATTGCTCGTTTTTGCAGAAAACTGATTATCTGCTGAGTGTCCGCGTCAGGATTTGCCCGCAGATATCGGACAGCAAGGGCGGCTACACGCGGCGCTGCATAGCTAGTTCCACCTGTAGTGGTGCGCACGCCTCTGTGATCAGTAACGGATACTTGTTCAGAAGGGACAAAGATATCGACATGCTGTGAGCCTGTGTTTGAAGCTGCCCCAGGGCGACCAAAATGATCTGATGAGCTTACAACAAATAGATTATCCAATGATAGCGCAGCAGGATAGACTGGTTGTTCATCAATGTTGCGACCGTTATTACCAGCCGATACTACAAACAAAACAGATGGGGAGTTTTGAGCTGCTGTGGCAAAACAGGTCCAGTCATCAATGTTGTTGGACCCCATCGAAATATTCATGACGCGCACACCAGCATTAACAGCATGGTTAATCAGCTCTTTATACCGACACATGTTGATAGCTGGAAAGCGGTAGACGGCGATTGCCTCACCTGGTGCTTCAGCAGCTAAAACACTAAATACAGTGGTACCGTGATGAAATGGATAATAGGGATTTTGGCGGGGGTCACTATCAAAGGGCCGTTCATCCAAATCCCAAAAATCATAGCCTAAAAGATTGCCATCAGCAGTTCTGGCGATATGGGGCTGAATCTCTGGCAGCAGATAATTTACTCCTGTATCTGCAATTGCCAACAAAGGGTTCTTTTTTTCTACTGCCTGATAAACATCTGGGACTGCTGGATTTACAACATCCTCTGCCGTAACTGTTACCAAGTCAGGTCCCAGAGTTTGTAGCGATAACAGCTTGCCAGCTCTATCATAGACTGCCTGTCTTGCTTGTGTGATTTTACAAGGTTGCTGCAAACGCACCATAAGCTGCAGCTTGTTCTCTTTGTCCCGAATGTCAACTACGGCGACAGACCAGTTGTCTATATTGGGACGAAAGCGGAAATAAATCTGCTGGTCTTTTTGTTCATCCTTTTTCAGATAACCGCCAGGGATTTTGGTTCTTTTGCCGTCAGACTCCAGATACCTACAGATAGTTTCTGGTGTGCTAGCAGCTGCAAAACAAGGCTGAATTAAAGCTACGACACCAACAAGAAGGAGTATGAGCTTAAGGGGCATTATCAATACTTTTCTGATACTTGCTCATGCATTAAAATTTACGTTGCTACAATGGCTGGCGCCGGACGCGGTTTTTCAGATATTGGCAAATGGATCAATGTGGAAATTAGACCTGTGCCAATTCCTACCCACCAGACGGTTGTATAAGAACCAAAAACATCATACATAAACCCACCAAGCCAGACGCCAAGAAAAGAACCCAACTGATGTGAAAAAAATACGAGCCCATACAGCGTGCCCATGTACCGCAGGCCAAATAGATAAGCGACTAAACCAGATGTTAGTGGCACAGTTGCAAGCCAAAGAGAGCCCATGACAACAGAGAACACCAAAACTGAAAAAGGTGTCATAGGCACAAGAATAAACCATGCTGAGATTAGAGTTCGTCCTGCATATATGAATGCTAAAAGATATTTTTTTTGGAACCTATTTCCGAGCACTCCGGCAGAAATGGTGCCAAAAATATTAAATACGCCGATTACACCTAAAGCAACGGCGCCCAGAGCAGCTGTAGTTGTTATACCAAATTTAGCTAAAAGACCGTTTGCGTCGATAGAGGCGCATATCTCTGTTACAAATGCAGGAAAATGCGCGGTCATGAATCCTAGCTGAAAACCACAGGAAAAAAAACCAATAAAAATCATGATATAGCTTGGGTCTCGCAAGGCACGTGAAATTATGCTGGACAGTGTTTCTTCAAGCTCTTCTTTACTTGCCTTGTAGTCTGAACGTAAAAACGGCAGGCAGATTAAACAAAGCAAAATCATGCCTGAGAATACAAGAAATACAGAAGACCAATGCATCCAATTGAGCAGATATTGCGCAAATGGAGGTCCAAAAACTTGACCCATGCTACCTGCAGCCGTCGTCAGACCAAGTGCAAGAGAACGTTGTTCAGGGGCAGCTGAGCGTCCAACAACGCCTAAAACAACCCCAAAACCTGTTCCAGCAATGCCAAGCCCCACAAAAATTTCAAGCCATTGGTGTTGGAAAGGACTTATTGCAAAAGCACTAAAGCACAAGCCAGCAGAATACAGAAGTGTTCCTAAGAGAATAGCTCGCTTATCACCAAATCGTTCAGCAATAGCTCCGAAGATAGGAGTACCCAGTCCCCAAGCCAAATTTTGTATTGCTAGGGCGAGTGAAAATTCACTTCTAAACCATCCAAGGTCAGCTGCAATAGGTATTTGAAAGACGCCAAAGCTTGACCGAATAACGAAACTCAAGAACAATATAAGGCTTGCCGCAATTAAAATCGGAGTAAAAACGGAGGCTTGAGGTCTCATTTGGTTTCCAATTTCTGATAAGAGGGCGCATAGCTAAAGTGTTGATCTATCCCTGCATATACCAATATATTGCAGATCATCAACTTGGCAATAAAACATAACACAAGACCAAATGGAAAAGGGGGCTAATGCTGAAAGTGCTCCTATCAATTCTGTTGGTCACAGTAATTTTTAGCATATCAATACGCATGTCACATTCTTTGTCTGCCCGGGCTAAAACCCTCCTCCGGCATCCGTTGGCTAGGAAAATAATATTTCAGGCTGTCCTGCACCTTATTCCCATTTTCATGCAAAGGCGGTTACACCCTTATGTTTAGTCATCTTCGGAAGCGTATATCGGATCAATTGTAAAATAACCACCCTGATAGACAGCGTCAGGCGCGTCGGGCTTGGGGCGTTCCATTCTTTTATCCAGAGATTCTTGAAAATTCCGCCCATTATCTTTTGGTTGCCAACCGAGATAGGCGGTTCCCGAATTGTCCCACCATTTTCCATCATTATCTGAAATACCGTAAATAATAGGGCAGCCAAGTTGTGATATGTTGAAAATGCAGTCAATTAAGGCGGTGAAATCGTCATAAGACATCCAGGTCGCCATCATTCTATGATTTTTTGGCTCCGGAAAACAGGAACCGATCCGCACTATTGCTGTTTCTATCCCAAATTTATCATAATAAAGACTGGCAATAGCTTCACCAAAAACCTTCGAGACGCCATAAAGACCATCTGGACGCGGCAGGGCTTTATCATCAAGATAATCTGTCTGTTTATAAAAGCCTACAGCATGGTTCGAGCTGGCAAACAGGATGCGTGTGCAACCTGTTTTTCTTGCTGCTTCATATAGATTGTACACGCCCTCAATGTTGGCGGGGCAAATTGAAGACCAGGATTTTTCTATTGAAATGCCTCCAAAATGAACAATGCCATTACAGCCCTTCACAAGTTTATAAACATCATCTTCTTTACTTAGGTCGCAGTAAACGATCTCTTCATTTGGGGCTGCATCACCCAAATCATTAATGTCAGATACACGCAAAATTTCCGCTAGCGGTGCAAGTTTTTTACGCAAAACTGAGCCAATACTTCCAGCAGCGCCTGTTAGCAGAAGTCGTTCCATGTAGTTATCCTTTGAAACGTGGCTGCTTAAGGCCTGTCACGCCAAGGCCTTTTATAGCAAACAGACCACCTGCATCCGGCTGGTTGGCTTCGCTTCCCTCAGTCAGGCCAAAGCCAATAGAAGTTAGATATAATATGTCGAGGTTTTTGCTACCAAACATTGGTTTGGTGGGTTTTTCAACAGGCACATCCAGCGTAAATAGCAGTTCACCCTCTGGCGAAATGCGGTAAATCTGCCAACCGCTGACACCAGCCATCCAATAGCAGCCTTCTGCGTCAACAGTGCCGCCGTCTGGTCTTCCGTTAACCTGGCGGGTATCAAAAAAAGTTTTAGCTTTTCCGGTTAAACCGGTCGCGCTGTCATAAGTGCAAGACCAAATCGTGCGAGTCAGTTTGTTGCTGTCCGAAAAATAAATAGTGTCCCCGTTTGGCGAGAAAGCGAGGCCGTTGGTAGTATAGAACAGTTTGTCCATCTCAGTCAGCTTCAAGTCTGTATCAAGCAGATAAAACTTCCCCTGTTGTTTAGGCTCGCCACCATCTTTCATGGTTCCTGCCCAAAACCGCCCGGCTGGGTCTACCGTGCCATCATTAAACCTGTTTTCTGGCAGATCTTTTTCGGGATCTATAATATGCCGTTTCTGGCCAGTGTGCGGGTCAAAAAACCAGAAGCCCGATTTGGCAGCCACAACAAGGCCGCCATGCTCACGTCTTGCAATACAGCCAACAGGTTCGCCAAAGGCAAAACTCTGGTTACTCTTATCTTCCGGATCATAACAGTGTATCAAACCACCCGTAATATCCACCCACCATAGTCTCTGATCTTCTGTGTCCCAGACTGCGCCCTCGCCAAGACGCTCTGCACCAGCAACGATTGTTGAGATTTCAACTGACATCGGGTTGTCCCCAATTTTAATTTAATTTCCTCTCTAACTCTAACAGATGGATGTAACAAAGTCAGTCCTCACAAGAAAAGGATTAAAGCAAAAAGATGACGCCGTAGCGCTTGCAGTGCTAGACTAGTGAACCTAGCAATGCAAAGAATGAGGGAGGAATGTCTAAAAAGATACGGATATTAGTTTATGGAGACTCAAATAGCTGGGGGTATTTGGATAACCAACAGGGGATGAGATATGACAGGCGGTGGCCAATAGAGATGTCCAGACATCTGTCTGAAACCCTTCCAGTAACGTTGATCGAAGAATGTTTGCCTGGTCGCACAACAGATCTTGATGATCCAATGATGGGCAATGGATTTAATGGAAGAGCCCATTTAGAAACAGTTTTGCGCTCGCATCAGCCTCTTGACCATATTGTGATTATGTTGGGAACAAATGATTTAAAGGCCCGGTTTGACAGGTCAGCTGACGATATTGCACTAGCTTTTATAAGCTTGGGCCAACTTGCCCGTAATCTAGCTGTAGGTCAGGGGAGCTGGGCAGCAGCACAGCCAGCAGATGTCACTTTGATTTGTCCTCTTGTGATTGGCCGGCGGGCAAGTGATCCTGCCTGGGAAAGAGCAGAAGAATGGACAGGTGCTTTCGAAAAATCTTCTGGTCTTTCATCTGCTATTCAGATAGCTGGTGCGGCTGTCAGCTTGCGAGTTATTGATGGCAACCAGTTTGGCTGTTCTTCAGAAAACGATCCGATCCATTGGAGTGAAGACACCCATTTAAAGTTTGGCGCTGGCATTGCAAGCATCTTTCAAAAACAGATCTTTGGAAAAACGTAATTATATTTTAAGTTAAATCGCTGCTGGACTGAGGCTGTGCCTTAAGAAGGACATTTCGCACTTCAGAATAAGAAATGCCCGTCATTTGAGATAATCTCTTTTGGTTTTGCAGCGCACAAGATAATTTAATGCTAATGTTTTGCAAAGACGATTAAAAGAGAGAAGAATGCCAACAATTTCAAATGAATTACTGAATGATATCCGGTCAAAATTTGCTCAGATAGACAGTTGCCCTGTTCAAGGACAACGTGTGTTTTTTGAAAATGCGGGTGGGGCATTAACCTTAAATAGGGTGGTTGATGTGTCACGTGACTATGCGGCGATTCCAGATAATCAGGGCCGTGATAATCCTGGCTCACACGAACTGGTGCGGGTTATTCAGAAGGCAAAGGATGATCTGCGCGTATTTATGAATGCCCCGTCAGGTCAGTTTTTCGTCGGTGAAAGCGGAACTGAATTGATTTTTAGGCTGGTGATGAATGCCTGCCTTGGCACAGAAGATGGCGGAGTGGTACTTGGCTCTACCGTTGAACATCCGGCAACCAGAAGCGCGTGTGCACGCTGGTCAAAAGTTAGTCGTAAGACCCATGTTTTGATCACGCATGATGATGATCTTGGTTTGGTAAAGGCAGAAGATTATACCGCACATGTAACGCAAGCCACCAAAGTGGCGACCATTTTGCATACCTCTCCTGTTACCGGAATGGGAATGGATGTTGCGGCAATTTCGAAAGCTATTCGGGCTGTCTCGCCGAATTGTTATATAATTGTTGATGGTATTCAGCATGCAGCTCATGGGCAAATTGATATTGCCTCTTATGATGTGGATGGTTACGTGATCTCTCCATATAAAATGTTTTCCCGGCATGGTTATGGTCTAGCTTGGATTTCAGACCGGTTGACAGACCTGCCGCATGACTCTCTTGTTGGCGGACCCGAGCATAACTGGGAACTGGGCACTCGAGATACCGGCGCTTATGCTACAATCTCAGAAGTCGTTGATTATCTGGAATGGCTGGGCAGTAATGTAACAGAATCTGTTGATAAACGAACAAGATTTATCGCTGCAGGTGCAGCTATCCACGCACACGAAAAGAGGCTGACTGATGCTATGATCAATGGTACGGGCAATTTACCTGGCCTTGTTGAAATGGACAAAGTCAAAATCATTGGAGGTGTCGATAATCCTGCGCGTGAAGGTCTGGTTTCGCTTGTGGTTGACGGATTAAATTCAGCTGATGTAGTGAAAAAATTGAACGAGCAGGGCATCAGAACGCATCTGCGCAAAGCTGATCATTATTCTGGAAACATTCTGGACCCTTTAGGGCTGGATGGCTGTGTACGGGTGTCCATGTGTCACTACAATAGTGAACATGAGGTTGCTCAGTTTTTAGCAGCCATGAAAACAATCGCTGCTTAACTCACCAGATGGTTTTCAATGGGCTTTGATCGGGAAATAACAGTCAGCCCCGTTATAACGATGATGATTGATAAGAAATGATATAAGCTGAACGCTTCATTCAAAATCAGTACACCCAGAGCCGCGCTATAAATAGGCACAAGGTTGGAATACACGCCGGCCCGGTCCGGGCCTATTAAATCAACCCCACGCATATAAAAAACCTGTGATATAAAAGACGGAATAAGTGAGATGAATAAAACAATTAACCAGGCTAGTTGAGTAGCCGGCCATTGTGCCGTGCCTTGAGTGACTTCAATAAGTAAAATCGGAATAGATAAAACCCATGCCGCCCCAGCAAAGACTGTCATCATGGTCATATTATCGATATCCGGACGATTTTGAAGGCCTATGGTATAACCGGCGTAAAAGATGCAGGCACCTAGCATTATCCAGTCACCTTTATTGATTTGCAGTCCAACTAAAAATGAAAAATCACCTTTACTAATTATAAGAAGAACACCAGCCATCGTCAGAATTGTTCCGATAATCTGCCCGAAAGTCAGTTTCGTTTTTAAAATCAATGTTGCACCTATCAAGATGAACATTGGCATAGCACATTGAATAAGGCCCAGATTAATTGCTGTTGTAGATTGTGCAGCGATATAAAAAAGCGTGTTGAAAAAAGAGAGACCTAAGGCACCCATCATAAATACCCATGGCCATTTACCTTTTAGCTTGGGCAAAGCTGCAGGCAGTTCTTTGCGTTTGGTCATCAGCAGAATGGCAAAAACAATTGTCCACCGCATGAACACAATCACAAGAGGAGACACTTCACCAACAGCAAGGCGGCCAGCAATAGTATTTCCCGCCCATCCTAATGTGGCGAGGCTGAGAAGAAGAGGTGCGGATGTAAAGGCAGAGCTCAGAAGCCTAGAAACCATAAAAATCCTTTTTCTGATAATGAATATACCGCGCGGCTAGGTGCGTTAAGGCGCGGTGTGGTCAGCTAGAAATTTGGAAATAATTTCGCTGAGCATCTCAGGTTGCTCAACACAGGGAATGTGGCCTGCCCCCTTGATTAATTTGAAATCTGCGTTCGGAATGAGGTTAGCTGTGTCAAGCACAATTTCTGGTGGTGTTGAGCCATCATCCTCACCCACTACACAAATTACAGGCAAGTCAAGATGGACTGCAGCCGAGGTTAAATCAGCATTCCGCAGGGCCGTCGCAGTCCCCAAATATCCCTGAAGAGGTGTCCGTAAGAACATATTACAATAGCCTGCCAGCTCATCTGAACGAAGGGCGTGAAAATTTTGTGTAAACCAACGTTGCATATTTCCATCCACTAAAGCTGACAGCCCTTCTGAACGAGCAACTTGCATACGTTCATCCCACATCTCAGGATTTCCAATTTTTGAAGCTGTATCGCATAAAATTAGTCCCTTTGTCAGACCGGGGCGGAGGGTGGCTAACCTCTGTGCGATCATTCCGCCAACAGATAAGCCACAGATAAAAACATCCTTCTTCCCCATTAAGTCAAGCAGACCTGCTAAATCGCCAACTAGTTCATCAAGGTGGTAGGGAGGGCTTCCTATATCGGATAAGCCGTGGCCACGATTGTCATAGGTAATAATTTCCGCCTTGCCAACAAGCCTGACGATAACATCCCGCCAGATACGGAAATCTGTGGCTAGTGAATTTGAAAAAACAAGGACAGGACTACCCTCTGGTGCTGTAATATGTTGATAGTGGAGGGTAATGTCGTTAATTCTAGCAAATTGCATGATTAGTCGATGTCCTCTAAAAAAGGGTTTTCACTTCTATTGGCATACTCTCTTGGCAAGGCAAAATCCAGTATGCTTAACTGGAAGCTAATCTGCGCTACAGTCTGGAAGAGAATTTTTACCTGCCTTAGTAGGAAATAAAAGTGCAGCGAGTGTAAGCCTTTAATCTTGTGGTGTGTCTGGCTCATCTGATCAGAGGCATAAAAGTGGAATTTTGAAAACATTCATGTTTGTCCCTATTCTTGAGGAGAGCTAATGTCAGAAGCTGAACAGAGACCAGCCTTTATTGGAGTTGATTGGGGAACTAGTTCATTCCGTGCCTGGCTGTTTGATGACAAAGGCGGTGTGTTGGGCCTTGTTCAAGGACCTTTTGGCATTAGACAAATAACAGAACGGTCGTTTGAAAAAACGCTGCGGATGGCAATCGGCAGTTGGTTGGTAGAACATGAAGATATAGCTATTATCATGTGCGGAATGATTGGTAGTGCGCAGGGCTGGTATGAAGCTGGATATCTGTCTGGTCAAATTGGTGTTGATGAGCTTTCTTCAGGAATGGTCAAGGTGCCTGACACGCAATTAAATGTGATGATTGTTCCTGGAATAAGAGGTGTATCTGTCGCTGGCTTAAATGATGTTGTTCGCGGTGAGGAGACATTGCTGGCAGGATGGTTACAGCAACAAACAGACTGCGAGGCTGTGTTTTGTTTGCCAGGCACGCATTCAAAATGGATTGTTGCAAGAGAGGGCCAAGTAAATCAGCTGACGACATTTATGACAGGTGAGTTGTTTGAATTGATGCGAACGCGCTCTATACTTGCGCCACTCATAGATAGCCAGGCAGTTGCAGACAGTAAGTCAGATATATTCTGTAAAGGGCTTACACTTGCTAAAAGTGCCGCTGGCCTGCTGCATCAGATGTTTGCAATCCGTGCGGGTGCTTTGACAGGTCAATTTGCCAAGTCAGATATACTTACCTTGTTATCCGGTGTGCTGGTTGGTGCTGAATGTTTGGCTGCAAAGTCACTTGTACAGAATAGGTCTGTTACTTTGATGTCGTCTGGAGATCTGAAGCAGACTTATCAGAACGCATTTGAACATTTTGGTTTCGTTTTTAATGTTGCAGATTCAGAACAAGCTACACAGAAAGGCTTGTTTTCAATATTCAATCAAATTCAATAGGGCTAAAGTAGGCCAGTCATAATCAAACGCGCGCCTAAAATTAAAAACACACTTAATACAATTTTGCGGAATAAATCCTGAGAAATATAGCTGCGCATCAACTCGCCAATGCGAAATCCTATAACAACAGCTATCAGGCCCAAGACTGACTGCAACGCCGCCTCAAAGGTCAGCACACCTGACAAGATGAGCCCAGCTGCAAGCGGGAAGCAACCTGCAAGGAACAAAAAGCCTGAGGCGCCAATAAATTCCTCTTTTGATACATTGCGGGCCAAGAGATACATTGCCACTGGTGGTGACCAAATAGAACTAAGCCCGCCCAAGATTCCTGAGATCAAGCCTACACCGACCTGCCATCCCAAATGACTAGATATGGGAAGGGTCATGCCAAATAAAAGATTAAGAGAAAACACAACCATCGCCACACCAATTGCCACTGTTAATAGGGCGGTTGGGTAAGAAGCGATAAACAAAGAGGTGATGAAAATACTGAACATAATAGTAAGTGCAAAGTATTTATATTTTTGTGCTGTTTGGCGACGCTCTTCTGAACGAAAAAATTGCATGATGTTGGCGAAGATGATCGGCAGAACCATTAAGGAGATGGCTGTCTTTGGGTCGATAAAAATCGTCAATAGAGCCATTGCTGCAGCAGGCAGGCCGATACCTAAAAATCCTTTAATGATGCCTGAACATAAAAAGGCAGCAAGAATGACTGGAATATAGTGAACTGGCAAGTTCGGCAGCAGTAATACTTGCAAAACGTCAGTCACAGTAAACCCTCACCACATGGCTTTGTCGGCTTGTTAACTTCTGTCATAAACCAGATCATAGAGCTTCAAACGCTGGACTTTGCCAGATGGCCCCTTGGGTAAATCATCAAGAATATGAATATTGTCCGGCGATTTAAATTTACCAAGTCGGTCCTTACAATGTTGTATTAGACTGTCCGCAGCAGCGTGCATGCCTGGCTTCAAACGGATACAGGCTTCTACCCGCTGTCCGTAATTTTCGCAAGGCACAGCAAAAGCGGCTGCTTCAAGAACGCAATCATGTTCCAATAAGGTTTCGTCAATTTCGCGTGGGGCGATGTTCTCCCCGCCTTTAATGATCAATTCTTTTATCCGGCCCGTCACAAACACATAGCCGTCGTCATCCATATGGCCCAGGTCACCTGTCCTCAGCCAGCCATCTGTTGTAATTGTTTTTGCCGTTTCCTCTGGCTGATGAAGATACCCCTGCATGACATTTGCGCCACGAATGAGAATTTCGCCTGTAACCCTAGCAGCAACTTGGTTTTGTTGGTCATCTGCGATAATTACTTCATTGCCAATTGCCTCGCCTGGTGAGCCAATCTTCCGTTCACCAGGAGGCAGGGGGTTGGATAAAATTTGCGCACCGGTTTCTGTCAGCCCCATTGTTTCAATTATTGGGATGCCGAAGCGGGTTTCAAATTTTCGATGTGTTTCAGGGGGCAGGGGGGCAGATGCTGAACGAGCAAAACGTAGTCTGTCTGTATTTATGTCAGGCGTGACATCGTCATTCAGAAGATAGGCAAACAGAGTTGGCACCGCGCTAAACCAGCTTACGTTGTGTTGCTTGACTTGAGGCCAGAAGGAAGAAACGGAAAATTTATAGGGTATTATTAAACCGCTGGCTGAGACTAATGATCCCATCACTGTCACGCACATCCCGTTAATATGATAGATGGGCAAAACACACAAGCCCGTGTCTTCACTTGTAATTTTATGTGCTGTGACAACATTTTGCCCAGCAGCCAGCAGATTTGCGTGTGACAGGACAACGCCTTTGGGATTGCCGGTTGTGCCAGACGTATACATCAGTAGAGCAGGGCTGTCCGGATGTGGGGCGTCAGTTGTGGGAGCTTGAGCCCATTTAAAATCTTCCGGCCAGATGGGGCCCGTTTCAGTGTGTAGCGGTATTATCAGAATCTCATGCTGTGCTTCGCTCAGCACTTCATCCATAAGGGCTTTGTTTTCAGGTGAGCAGAATAATACCTTTGCTTGACAATGGCTCAGAACATAAGAGATAGCCTTAGTCCCAGATACCAGGTTCAGAGGCGTGCCCAGATATCCCGCACTTGTAATTGCGGTGAATAATACTGCGCTAGCAATGCAGTTTTGAGCGGCAATGGCAACAGGTTCACCTGGACGCAGCCCAAGCTTATGAAGATAACTGACAATATCCTGAATGGTGTGCTGTGCCTGCGCCCAGTTGACTGTCTGTCCTGTTTCGGGTGAGGTCAGCCAAATGCCGTCTGCCTTAGTGGCAGCATTATGGGCAAGTCTTGATGGGAGGGTTTTGGTCATTTACCAAACTCATCCCAATAGCTGGCGAAAATATCCTCAAGTTCTGGTTTTTGCTCAGGAATAACGCGTACCACATTGACCCGATTCACAAAATGAGACCAGTTTAAATTTTCATCAATTGAATTGCCGCCCCAACTGCCACAGCCCATTGAGAGGGAAAAGGGCATACCATTATTAAAGAAACCACCCGTTGCAAAACAATGTGCCTGATTGACTATGACCCTGCAGGTGCGCGCTCGCATGGCTAGATGGTGGGCCCGTTCATCATCTGCTGAATGCAAACCAAGTGAATGTCCTGCCCCCTGGAAAGACTGGATAGCTATAGCTTTTTCAACAGCTCCTTCAAAATTGGCTGCTTTATGTATTGACAAAAACCTGGCCATTTTTTCACCTGTCAGCGGATATTCTGGGCCAATATCAGACTGAGGTAAAATTAGAAACTGAGTGTTTTTAGGAGCTGTTTTGTCAAGACCTGTTGCGTCTAGCACCTTGTCAATATCCTGGGCCAGAAGTGTGGTTGTCATTTTCCCATTCTGCCAATGAACTGATTGCAATAGCTGGCTCTGCTCATCATTCAAGAGAAAACCGCCAGCATTAGCCAGTGCAGCAATCATCTGATCATATATTGGCTCTACAACTACAAGTGAATTTTCAGATGAACAGGATGTTGCGTTGTCAAAAGTTTTAGAGGTAGCAATTTTTGTGGCTGCGTCATTCAAATCGGCAGTCTCATCGATGATTGTCACAACATTTCCCGCACCAACACCAATGGCGGGCGTGCCAGACATATATCCCGCCCTTACATTGCTTTGCGAACCTGTGACCACTACCAAGTCAGCCAATTGCATTAGCTTTTGTGTCTTTAGTTTGGAAGGGGGGCTAGGAACCATCTGCACAAGTTCTGCAGGTAAGCCAAGTTTGGCTATCGCGTCATGAATATAGCCTAACAACAGTCTTGCTGGCTTTACTCCCTTTGGGCTTGGCGCAATAATTATCGCATTCCCTGTTTTTAAGGCATTAATTATATTATTTACAGGTGTGGCTAAAGGGTTGGTAGACGGGACTATCGCGGCAATGACACCCTTTGGGCGCAGATATGATGACAGACCTTTTTCCTTATCATCACTGATATGTCCGAAGCTTTTGACATCCCTTAGGTCACGCATCAGCCCCAGTGTTTTATTATGGTTTTTTTTTATTTTGTCGGCCACATTGCCAAGACCAGTTTCAGCGACTGCCAGTTTGGAAAGTTGTTTGTTCCGCTTGGGTTCCATCAAGACCCAAGCTACGGCCTGACAAGCTTTGTCGAAAACTTCTTGTGACCCATTTGCTTCATAATGTTGCTGAGCGAATCGGCCAGCAGCAACCAGCTCATCAATGATTTTTTCGTCCCTAAATTGTCTATCTTCTGCCACTGTCATGATGTTGTACTTTTGCCTTTTCGGATAGCAAGCCTTATCAGGCTTTTTTCGCAGGTGCGCGTAGAGCTTGATAAACACCAACACCGAGCGTAAGCACACCCGCAAGAATTAATAGTGAGCAAATAGGACGCGAAAAATAGGCCACAATATCATAGTGCACCATCTGCATGCCTTGAGCAAAGTTTTGCTCGCCAATCTTTCCCAGAATGATACCAAGAACAATACCAGGAATCGAATATCCAGACCGTCGCAGCAAAAATCCGATGATGCCAGCAAGGAACATTACCATCACATCTAGAACCAAACCACGCCCAATATAGGCACCAATGCTGGCTAGAAGAAGAATTAGCGGTGCCAAAAACTGGAATGGTATTTTAAGTAGGTAGAGTATTGTTTTGGTTTCCAGAACGCCTACAAATAGAATTGACAAATTGGCATAAAACATAGCCGCAAAGACTACCCAGATTAAATCTGGCGAATTGTAAAATACTAGCGGGCCAGGCTCAAGATCATGCATCTGGAATACAGCGACCATCATAGCAGTCAATGCGCCGCCTGGAAGCCCGAGGGCAAGAAGCGGTATCATCGCTGCCCCCGTGGCCGCATTATTGGCTGTCTCTGATGAAATTACACCCTCAATGTTCCCTTTTCCGAAGCTTTCTTTGTCCTTAGACCATCTGACTGCTTCCCCATAGCCCATAAAGGCGGCTAGTGTGGCGCCAATACCAGGTAGAATGCCACAAAAAAATCCAACCAGAATTGAACGCAGGACAGCTATTTTCTGCGCCCATAATTCAAACAGGGTTGGGAAAGACATGCCCACCTTTGGAGCATTGAATGTGCCTGTTGCACGCTTTTCAGCTTGGACAAAAATTTCAGATACAGCGAAAAAACCTAGAATTGCAGGAACAAATGCAATGCCAGCTGCCAGATCAGCAAAGCCAAAATTAAACCGGTTTATACCACCGACCGGATCCTGACCAATTGTGGCAATCAACAGACCTAGAAGTACGGATAGCCAGCCTTTCCAGATAGTGCGCCCGCCAACAGATGAGGCAACCGCAAGACCAAAGAAGACCAGAGCGAAGATCTCAGGTGGGCCAATATTCCTGATCGCCCATGTCGCCAGAGGCTGAGTTGCGGCCATCATAACCAAAGCAGAAGCTACCCCGCCAATGGCGGAGCATAGCACTGCTGCTCCAACCGCTTTCCCAGACTTGCCTTGCTTTGTCATAGGATAGCCATCAAAGGCTGTTGGTGCGTTTTCTGGCGCGCCAGGAATGTTGAAGAGAATAGCTGTAATCGCCCCTCCATATGTGCCTGTGCAATAAATCACAGCAAATAACATCACACCTTGTGCTGGCGATAAATCTGACGTGAATGGCAGTAAGATGGCTGCCAGAGTTAGCATGCTCACCCCGGGTATAGCACCAAAGAGCATGCCGCCAATAACGCCAAAAAAGAAGATTGCGAGGGTGAACGGATCTCCAAAAAGAGCGGAACTACCTGCAATGAAATTTTCAATCATATTTGCCTACCACAATTGCTGGAGGTCATTATTTAAACGCAAAATTAATGCGCTGTAATCATAGAAAGGTGAGGTGTTTCCCTGCGGAAGGGGCGCGTTTAAAACAACCATGAAAAGACCAAGCAATAAGCCATAAATTAAAGCGGTAATACATAGTATCCATTTCCAGCGTCGCTCCCCAAAAATAACAATAATCAGAGCAATGAAAAAAGGTGTCGCAAAGTAGAAGCCAACTGGTTTGAGCGACAAGGCAAATAAGAATGGTGTGCCTAGGACAGCTAATACCTTTATAACTGCCGCTAAGTTATCATAGCTACCTGCCTCATCATCATCAGCAATGCCTACGCGCCCTGCCTGAATTGTTGAGCCATATTTTAGATGGTGATAAAAGTTACCAATGGTCACGATTAGCATTAGTCCGATAACGACCCGAGGCCAACCAGTTGCTCCAAAAATGTATATTTCAATTGGTTGATTGAATTCAAATGTAAAGCCAAAAAATATAATCGCGATCAACAGCCACACTGCTGTTTCAATCATATGTGATTTTGTTAGTTTGCCCATTAAATATCTACCGCTACATATCAGTTCTTATGACATCGAAGAACAAGAGCTGGTCCCGCAATCAGCGAGACCAGCTCACCAGAAAAAAACAAACGTTATTTAACGTCAAGTCCCATCTGCTTGTACACAGCTCGATATTGCGGGATTGTCGCATTAATTAGCTCAATTGAACCCTCTGTATCACGATAACTATCAATGACTGTCATGAATTTAGATTCATTAAACTTCTGGTAGCTGTCTTGGCAATAACCACGTTGGAATGCCCATTTCAGCCATTCTACGCGGTCCGCTGGTGCATCTTTATGCACATAAAAGCCACGGAAACGCAGAAGAGGTTCAAAATCCATGCCCATTTCTTTATGAGTTGGAACGTTTGCAAAAACCCCAGGGCGTTCATTAAAAATGGTCAGAATGGGCTTAAAGTCCCCAGAATCAAGAAACTTTCGCACATCACCAGGCTGCTCATAAAGAGCATCAACTTGACCGCCAAGCAATGCACCATAACGAGGGGCACCTTTATCAAAAGAAATCTGCTGAATGCTCATGTTGCTGGCATCTGTGATGAACTTCATGGTCACTCGTTCCATTGAGCCTTCTTTTGAAACGTTGGCAATTGTGGCTTTGCCATCTTGAGCCTTCACCCATTTCACAAATGATGGCCAATCTGAATACCTGGTCTCATTGGATCTTATATAAATTTGTGAAAATGTTACTTGAGCAGTTACTAGCGGAATTAAATCCCTGCCAGGATGTGGCTTGCTCGAGTCAAGTGCATGGGCTGATGAAGCGTCATCAATATGCTCAAGAACTGTATAGCCGTCAGTTGGTGCAGCCATATATGCTGTCATCCCAACTGTGCCCGAACCACCCGACTTATGGTCTCTGTTGATTGATACACCTGTCAGTTCAGTTACTGCCTCTGCCATAGCTGCAGCAATTTGACCTGAGCCACCAGCAGGACCGTAAGGAACAATCATGGTCAAAGCTCGGTCTGGAAATCCACCCGGTTTTGCCATGCTAGCTTCTTTAACCTTGCACTCGAATGCGCTAACAGCGCTGACCGACAACGCCATCATCGATGACAAAGCCGATACTGATAGTATTTTTCTCAACTTCATAATTTCCTCCGTTCGATTTTATCGATTAGTTGAACTAAAATTCACGAAAAATGCAAACTGAATATTTTTTACTTATTAAAATCACCTCTTCAGTATTTTTCGGGTATAGTTTTAGATGAAAATCAGTATTTTTCAAATGAGCCATCCAAGGGCGTATAATGTTCGTTGAACCAAACACAATAAAAGTGCAGATTAAGCGCGGATCAAACCAGAGCTCATTCACGCAGGAATTTGAAGTTCCTGAGCAGGATAATCAAACCGTATTGGATTTGGTAACATACATACAAGAATATATTGATCCGACTGTCTCATACAGATTTGCTTGCAGGGTAGGTATGTGTGGGTCATGTGGGATGATGGTAAATGGAGAACCTCGTTGGACTTGCAGAACACATGTAAAAAAAGTGCTTGGGAGTTCCAAAGCTATTGAGGTTGGGCCTTTAGGAAACCTTCCTGTTATAAAAGACCTTGTTGTTGACATGGACCCATTTTTCGATAAGTGGATTGCCGTGGGTGGCGTCCATCATCCCTCAAAAAATAGACATCAATCAATTGAGAAAATCGATGAATCCAGTGCTGAGCGCGTGTTCGCTAATGAGGCTGTTGAATGCATTAATTGCGGTGTTTGTTATGCCGCTTGTGATGTTGTGTCTGCGAATAATGATTATTTCGGTCCAGCAGCTCTTAATCGGGCTTGGTCTTTAGTCAATGACGTGAAAACTGAAAACAAAGAGGCCATACTAGACGCTGTCAGTGGTAACTCTGGTTGTCATAACTGCCATTCGCAACAGAATTGTTCAAATTATTGTCCAAATGAGCTTAACCCGTCAGCATCAATAGCCTCACTAAAGCGAAAAGTATTTGCCTCAAAAATAAAAAATCTTTTGGGAAGTGCAAAATGATATCGGCAAAACTATACATTTTGCAGCGTTTAACAGCGTTAATCATGGCTCCTCTCGTGCTAGGTCATCTGGTATTAATGATATATGCGGTCCAGGGTGGATTGAGCGCGAGTGAAATACTCGGGCGTACTCAAGGAAGTGCGTTTTGGGCGATTTTCTATGCACTTTTCGTTTTTGCTGTCTCTGTTCATGCTGCAATCGGAGTGCGCACTGTACTTTTTGAATGGCTAAAAATCCGCGGCTCCGTTTTGGAACTTTTATCTTGGGGCCTAGGACTGGGACTTTTAGTGATGGGTTTGTATTCTGTTTATGCGGTAACAGCATGATTTCATATTCATTAGCCCCTCATCGTCGTAATCTTCTGTGGTCAGCTTTTTTACTTCACCGTGTTTCTGGGGTGTGCTTGGCACTTTTTCTTCCCCTTCATTTTTGGGTGTTGTCGCAGGCTCTGCACAATCCCGCCGCTTTAGAGGGTTTTCTTGAATGGACAGACCTGTGGTATGTGAAACTCGGTGAATACATTCTTGTCTTTTTGCTTGGCGCTCATTTTTTTGGTGGGCTTCGGCTTATGGCATTTGAAGCTCTGCCTTGGTCTAATAGACAAAAGACGTTTGCGGCATCAGCGTTTGCATTATCATTTATTTTAGCGACATTATTTCTTTTTTCGGCGGTGCAATATGGCTAACTCATCATTTGGAAATATTGACAGACAAGACACCGACATCCTTATTATAGGCTCTGGTGGAGCTGGTCTGTTTGCGGCTTTACATGCTCAAAAAGCTGCTCCAACCCAAAAAGTGACGATAGCTGTGAAAGGCCTTATCGGTAAGTGTGGTTGCACCAGAATGGTTCAAGGGGGTTATAATGTTGCCCTTGGCGGAGGTGACACAGTCGAAAGACATTTCATGGACACCATTATTGGTGGAAAGTGGTTGCCAAACCAAGACATGGCCTGGAGATTATGTAATTTAGCCGTAGAGAGAATTACTGAACTTGAAAATGAAGTAGGCTGTTTTTTTGATAGAAATGAAGACGGAACCTTACACCAAAAAGCGTTCGCTGGTCAGACCGCGGATAGAACAGTTCATAAAGGTGATCTCACCGGTATTGAAATAATAAATCGCCTTATGGAACAGGTTTTGAGCCGGCCAATCGAAAAATTACAAGAACATAGAGCTGTGAGTCTCATTCCTGCAGCTGGTGGGGAGGGGATATCTGGAGTTTTGTTCATAGATATGCGTACCGGTCGTTTTCGATTTGTCAGGGCTAAAACAACACTCATGGCTATGGGTGGTGGCCCGACCATGTATAAATACCAAACACCTTCTGGAGATAAGACCATGGATGGTCAAGCCATGGCCTTGAGAGCTGGATTGCCGTTACGAGATATGGAGATGGTGCAGTTCCACCCCACAGGATTATTGGCTGGAAATAATACTCGAATGACAGGGACGGTTTTAGAGGAGGGTCTGAGAGGGGCTGGTGGATATCTCTTAAATAGCCAAGATCATCGGTTTATGTTTGATTATGACACGAAAGGTGAAAGAGCAACTCGAGATCTGGTAAGTAGAGCAATTTACTCTGAAATGAAAAAAAATAATAGTTCACCAAATGGTGGAGTATTCATTTCTATGAGCCATTTAGGGCCAGATGTTGTGCGTTCGAAATTCCCTGGAATGGTGAAACGCTGTGCTGACAGTGGCTTTGATTTAGCTGGTGGAAAGGTCGAAGTTGTGCCCACGGCTCATTACCTCATGGGTGGTGTTGTCGTTGATGTTGACACTCGTACAGAAGTTCCTGGATTATTTGTTGCCGGTGAAGATGCTGGTGGAGCCCACGGCTCAAATCGCCTGGGTGGAAACGGGGTCGCCAATTCTACAGTATATGGTGGTGTAGCTGGTGACGTTATGGGCCAAGAAGCGACAAGAATGAATGAGCTTCGAACCCCTGATGAAGGCATTTTGGAACAAGAAATAATGAGAGCTTGTGCTCCATTTAATAAGCCAGTAGCGCCACTGGCGGAAATTAGAGAAAAAATGCGTCAAATTATGTGGGATGACGTTGGTGTTGTAAAAACTGGTAGTGGTCTGATTAGAAGCATCAAATCATTGGCTGCATTAGAAGAGGAACTTAACTCCATCGGCGTAGATGACAAAGAGCTTGCATTCAATCTAACTTGGCACGATTGGCTAAACTTAAAGAACTTGATGCAAATGTCTAATGTGATTGCTCAAGCTGCACTAGCTCGGGAAAATTCGAGGGGTGCACATCATAGAGAAGATTACCCGGATACCGGTGATTTGGAGAGTTCTTACTTTACTTTAGTGCGTCAATCGGGAAATGAATTAAGTGTGAGTCGAAAGCCAGTGCAGTTTACAATAGTTAAACCTGGTGAGACCATTTTGCCAGAGCATGAGCCTGAGTCACTAGTTGGCTAACTTTTAGGTGTTTTAATTTGCTTGGGGGAAAACTTGATACCAATCGATATAATTCAAAAGACCGCCGAAATGCTTATGGAAAAAGCTGCGATTGAGATTCCTGAGGATTATTTAAGTGGTTTGAAACGTGCGGCTAAAGATGAAGATGGAGATCTATCGTCATTTGTCCTCGAGGCAATGCTAGAGAATTATGAGGCTGCTAAACAGGATAGAAGTGCTATGTGCGGAGATACTGGCACGCCCCGTTGGTATGTCAAGATGGGCAATAATGCGAGGATAGAGGGCGGTCCAATCGCGCTTGAGGGCGCATTAAGAAGTGCAACTGCAAGCGCGACCAAAACAGTACCTCTGCGTCCTAATCGTGTGCATCCACTTTGGAGAACAGATTACGATAATAATGTTGGCATTGGAGCGCCAGAGATTGAATATGGATTTGAACCCGAGGGTGAATGGATTGATTTGATTACTGTTCATAAAGGTGGACTGTTTGGGACAGATTATAGGATGTTATTCCCGTCAGACGGCATTGAGGGAATAAAAAGGTTTTACCTCGATAGTCTGGTCGCATTTGGAAAGAGGGGCCTAGCATGTCAGCCAGCCATAATTGGGATTGGTTTGGGGGGCTCTAAAGATGCATGTATGGTTCTTGGAAAAAGGGCTGCTTGCCTCAGAATTGTAGGAGATCAAAATCCAGATCCTAAGATAGCAAATTTAGAAGAAGAGTTTAAAGAACTGGGAAATTCGATAGGAATGGGTGCAATGGGTTTTGTGGGAAAATCTATGGTTATAGACTGTAATATTGAAGTGGGCTTTTGCCACACTGGTGGTATGCAAATGTCAGTCCATGCTTTCTGTTTATCGTCACGTAGAGCAGTTGCGCGAATATTTCCTAATGGAGAGGTTGTGTATCGCACAGATCCTAAGTGGTATACTCCGTATCAAAGAAGAGAAACTGTGGACTGGCAGGAGAGCCCAGAATGGCAAAGCCACGCCGGGTAACATTAAGCACAAACCCTAAGAAGGAAGAGTTGACTGAGCTTCGCTTGGGCGATGTCGTATATCTTGATGGCACAATATACACAGCTCGAGAAGGCGTTTACAAACGGGCGTTAGAGGAAAAAGCCAATTTTCCTGTTGATTTGCCTCATCGGAGTGCTGCAAATTTTCATTGTTCACCGGCGGCCTCTATGAATTCGGATGGAAGTTTTAACTTAGGGTCAGTAACCGCAACTGCATCATTTAGGTTTTCCAAATGGATTGGTCAGTGGTTGTCTCAATCTGGTGCGAAGCTGATCATCGGAAAAGGGGGAATGAGTGCAGAGGACTATAAAAAGCATTTTGTTCCTAATGGCGCAATCTACCTGACAACAGTTGGATATGGAACGGGAGCACTTTTAGGCCGCGGGGTAGAAAAAGTTTCTGGTGTCTATTGGCACTCTGAACTTGGTTTGGCGCAGGCAATGTGGGTGATCGATGTAAAACAAATGGGCCCTTTTATGGTCGAGAGTGATTTGCTCGGAAATTCATTATTTGAACGTGAAAACAGGAAAATTGCAGAGGGTATTGGAAAATTATACGAAGGCACGAAGCCCGCCACTCTCAAGCGTTATGGTGAAACAGACAACCGTTCAGATGAACTAATTTAAAATGGCCCTTACTCACTTCATGAGCACTAAAAGCCATGTTGTTCTGAATGAAATAAGTGTGATTGCCAATCCTAGGTTAATGAATGTTTGAACTTCAATTTATTGCCTTTGTAGCAATTGGGGCTTCTGTTGGTGGCTTTGTGAATGGTATTGCTGGTTTTGGTACAGGTCTGTTCGCACTAGGTTGGTGGCTTCTAGTGTTGCCTCCAAAGGAAGCAGTGTTATTGGTTGTAGCGCTATCTCTTGTAAGCGGACTTCAAGGCCTTGTAGCTGTAAAGCAAAATTTAAATTGGCCGCGATTAATTAGGTTTTTAGCTCCAGCTTTTGTAGGATTACCCCTAGGGTTTTTGTTCCTTGAGAGCATAAATGCCCAATTTCTAAAGGTCTTGGTTGGCACATTACTTTTATTCTTTGGAGTGTTCTTTGCTTTTAGGGCAAATTTTCCAAGAATGGCAACGGACAATAATTTTGGTGATATGTTAACTGGTTTCGCTGGAGGCGTTTTGGGTTCAACTGCAGGCTTATCTGGAGCGTTGCCGACTATTTGGAGTTCTCTTTATGGCTGGAATAAATATGAACAGCGGGCCCTCTTGCAACCCTTTAATGTGATTATTCTTGGCATTGTTTTCTTGTTCTTGCTTTATAAAAACCCAATTCATGATAAATTTTTATTCGCGTTTTTTATTTCGATCCCGTTTTCAGTTTTAGGCTCACAGATAGGGATATTCACTTTTAAAAAACTAACAGATAATCAGTTTCGCAGATTATTGGTTTGGCTAATATTTGTGTCTGGTATAGTCTTATTAATCCGTGAAACAAGCGACTTCATTATTCTTTTGATTTAGAACAAGACCGAAAAATTAGAGATTTTAAAATGACTGAGATTCCTTTGGGAAGCCGAGATGACATTCATTCTGGAGGAGGTGTGGGAGGCGAAAAAAGCAGTCCAGTTGCATTTCCCATTCCTTCCGAAGAATTAGGTTCAGTCTCAATTAGTCCATCCGGTTCATTTGAAGCTGGAAGCTATCAAACGTTTACACTGGTATACACAGCGGGTAAGTTTGGCATTGATGACTCTGGCTCTATGAGAATTTGTTTTAGGTTTGCTAGTGACCAAACAAGGCCGCAATTTGAGAATCCAACAGGACCAAATTATACAACCATTGTTGCTTCAAATAATGCCGTCTTGAATTATCACTATGATCCAAAGGGCAATGTGAGGCCCTGGGATAGGACTTTATATATTAAAGTTGTTCGTGGTTTCCTCAAAGAGGGTGATACAATAACAGTAAAATTCGGCGATAAATCGAAAGGGTCGCCAGGAATGCGACTTCAAACGTTTTGCGAGGAAAGTTATGAATTTCACACGTTGGTCGACCCTATTGCTACCTATTGCTATCAACCGATGCCCGAACAACCTACCATCAAAATTGTCCCAGGGCCTGCAGAAAGATTTTTAGCAATTGGACCAACTATCCGGGCAGTAGGTGAGCCATTTCAGATCAAAATAAAAGGTGAAGATAAATGGGGAAACCCAACTAACTTGTGCGATTATGAATTTGATGCAATTTCGACTTGTAAAATTGAAGGCCTTCCCAAGAAGGTGACACTTAAGCCCGGAGAGTTCACGGCAACATTGTCAGACCTGAGGGTTCAGACGGCAGAAGATTTCACTGTTGAATTTACGAATGACGTGAACAATATTGCTTTTGAGACAAATCCAATAAGAATTGAAGAAAAACCGCAATCTAGACATTTTTGGGGTGATTTGCACGGACAATCAGAGGAGACCATAGGCACTAATTCTGCGGAAGCTTACTTCAAATTTGCCCGCGATCTGGCTTTTGTTGATGTTTCTGGACATCAGGGAAATGATTTCCAAATCACTACTGATTTTTGGAAACATCTTGATGAGCTTTGTAAAAAGTTCAATCAAGATGGAAAATTTATTGCGATTCCAGGATATGAATGGTCAGGAAATACAGGCCTTGGTGGAGACCGAAACATATATTTCCCTACTGAAGGCCGAACTCTTCGTCGCTCGTCACACGCACTAGTGAGTGACCATTCGGATATATCTACTGACTGTAATTCAGCTACAGAATTGTTCTCTGCTTTTGCAGAAAATGATGAGTCGGATGTTGTGGTCTATGCTCATTGTGGAGGACGCTACGCAGATATTGAACTAGCCCATGACGGACGTTTTGAAAAGTCGATGGAAATACACTCTAGTTGGGGTACTTTTGAGTGGTTGATTCAAGATGCTTTTCGTCTTGGTTATCGGGTCGGGATTGTGGCGAATTCAGATGGTCATAAGGGAAGGCCGGGAGCTAGTTATCCTGGAGCTGCTTTGTTTGGTGCGGTAGGCGGTTTAACTTGCTTTCTAGTCAATGAACTGGCCAGAGAGTCGATTTTAGATTGCATTCGTAAACGTCGGCATTATGCGACCACTGGGGGAGAGCATGGTCGGCCACTAATAAATGTGACAGCTAAATTTTCTGAATCTGGCCAAATATATAACGATGATCCGAAGCTATTTTCCTCAAATAGCACTGTGTCAAATAGTGCTCTAATGGGAGACATAGTTCATCTACCCAACGGACAAATGGAGTTAAACATTGAGGTTAAGTGCAGCGCACCTATTGAGCGAATAGACATATTCAATGGTCTTGAGAAACTCGAAACAGTAAAGCCCTATAAACAGGACGAATTAGGAAACAGAATCAGGATTATCTGGGAGGGTGCGGAGTATCGAGGGCGTTTTAGACAGGTAATTTGGGATGGTTCAGCTTATTTATCAGATAATGAGGTAGTTTCATCCAAGGCTATAAATTTCTTCAATAAGGACAAAAGTCTCATTCAGTCTTCCCCTAATGAAATGACATGGAGGGCACTAACCACTGGCAACATCGGTGGTTTTGATATGATATTAGCTGATCCTTATAGTGGCACACTAAAAATCGAAACGCCCCTTGTTAAGGCAGGCATTCCAATTGAAGACATAGGCTTTGAGGATGAAATTTTTGATAATAGCGGTGTTTTGCCGAGATATTTGAAGGTTTTCAGACTACCGACCGAAAACCGTCATAAAACAATGCAAGTGAAATATCCTGTAGAACTAAATTCAAAAGATGACAATCCTATCTTTGTAAGACTCACTCAGGAAGACGGAACATTAGCCTGGACAAGTCCAATCTACGTTTACAGATAGCGCATGAATTTCTGTTTGAGATACCTCAAGGGCGCTAGCTTCGATAGAAAGTTGCCCAGCCTATGAAAAGGCTAGGCATTCGAATTATCTGACATTGATTTGGCGCAACAGTTTAAGTGTATATCTCACTAGAATATTTTGTTACCAGAAAAGCTTCTAGTCCTTCTATGCTCCCCTCATAACCATATCCACTGTGCTTTAGTCCGCCAAATGGCGTTTCGACTGAATGAATGTGCATAGAATTTATTGCAAGCATTCCAGATTCAATTTCCGATTTTAATATCTGACTAGTTCTTGGATTGCTAGTAAATGCATAAGATGCGAGGCCAAAGGGCAAAGAATTTGCTCTTTCTATAATTTCATCGATAGATGAAAATGATGCGCTGGGAGCCACTGGGCCAAATGGCTCTTCAATCATGATTTTTGCAGTATCAGGAACATTTCTGATCAGAGTAGGTTCAAAGAATGAGCCCGGGCTTTGACCTCTTCCACCTCCAGAAATTACTTCTCCTCCGCTTGAAATCGCATCAGATATGAAGTCTTCCATTACTTCCAATCGTCGGTCTGCCACTAATGGTCCCATAGTTGACTTTGAGTCAAGTCCGTCTCCAACATTTATTGCTTCAACATGACTTTTGAATGATTTAATGAATTCATTATAAACTGGCTCTTCAATAAAAAATCTTGTTGGTGAAATACACACTTGGCCAGCATTTCGAAATTTGCCTGCTGCACAATGTTTTACAGCAGATTCAATATCTGCGTCTTTGAAAATCATCACAGGCGAATGTCCTCCGAGTTCCATTGTGCACCTAATCAAATTTTGTGCTGCCAGTTTTTGCAGATGAATTCCTACAGGCACACTGCCAGTGAAACTCAGTTTTCTTGGAATTGGAGAAGCGAGCAAGTGCTCTGATACTTCAGAGGGTACACCAAATACTATATTTAAAACTCCGGCTGGCAAGCCAGCTTCCATCAGTGCTTTACCAATCGCTATTGCTGTTGCTGGGGTCTCTTCACTGGGTTTGATCGTAATTGAGCATCCAGCTGCTAATGCCCCAGCAACCTTTCTCATCACGTTGGTAGCAGGAAAATTCCACGCAACAAATGCTAGAACCGGCCCTACGGGCACTTTTCTGGCCTCGTGTTCCATATTTGGAATTCTTGAGGGAATAATGCGTCCATAGACGCGTTTTCCCTCTTCGCCGTACCATCGTAATAAATCAATTGCTACTTGCATCTCTATCTTGGCTTCGACTAGCGGCTTACCCATTTCACGGGTTAGGTTTTCAGAATTCTTTTCAAATTCGCGCTCTAATATTTTCGCTGCTTTTTCCAAGATAGACTGGCGATTCAGGGGCGTCTCACTGCGCCACTTGTTAAAGCCCTCAAAGCTGCTGTTCAGCGCATCATCTAAATCCTCTTTGCTTGCATGCGGTAATTCGCCAAGAACAGTTCCATCTGCAGGACAAATAACGTTTTCAGTGACACCCGATGTGCCATTGGTCCATTCACCAGCAATGAGCATTTGTAATTGGGGGTAAGACATCTTGTTCTCCTATAAAATTCAGTTTCAATAATTTAAATCAGCAATCCCTAAGGATTAAGTCTGCTGCTTTTTCAGCAATCATAAGTGTTGGTGCATTGGTATTTGCAGATGTAATTAAGGGCATAATAGACGCATCCACAACCCTTAAGCCATCCACACCATGCACACGTAAGTCAGGAGACACAACTGCCTCCTTATCTACACCCATCTTACAGGTTCCAACCGGATGATATACGGTACCACCACCTTGGCGAATGGCTCTCAAAATTTCTTTATCACTTTTTACATCAATTCCAGGCACAACTTCTTCTTCCCAGAGGTCTCGGAATTTAGGTTGTACATAAATCTCCCGGAGAATTTTTATACCCTCAATCATGGTTTTTTGGTCAAGCTCTTCGCAAAGATAATTAGGCTCAATTCTTGGACTCTTATTTGGGTCTTGAGAGGTAATTTCGATTTTTCCACGGGAGCTTGGATGACATTGCCATATGGCACTGGTAAAACCTGAATATTTGTGCAGTGGCTCGCCCGGCTTGTCTACAGACAATGGCATTATAAACAGCTGAAGGTCAGGCTTTTGGTCAGGGGCAAACTTTGTTCGCATTGCCCCGCCAACCTGACCTGCTCCCACAGTGAGTGCTCCTTTTCCGCTTATTGCCCAATCCAAGCCCATCTTTATAAGAGAAAAGGGATTCCTTATCTGATTATTTAGAGATTTTTTCGACCGCATTCTTACAATCGTTCTCATCTGATAATGGTCTTGAAGGTTTTTTCCCACTCCATTACTGTTCGATACCACATCAATCTCGAAGTTTTTGAGCAGTTTTCCCGGACCAATTCCAGATAGTTGTAAAATTTGAGGAGACTGTATTGAACCTGCCGATAGTATTATTTCAGCTTCGGCGAAAACCTTAGAGACGACACCTTTTCTTGATAGTTGAACACCAATTGCTCTTTTGTTCTTGAAAAGAATTTTTGTTACCATTGTATTTGTAAATATGGTAAGATTTTCCCTGTTTTTGATTGGATTTAAAAAGGCGCTTGCAGAACTGCTTCGCCACCGTGAGCCAATGGAAAGATGATATCCCCCTACACCTTCGGTGGTTTCTGCATTGAAATCTGGGTTTGAAGGGAGACCGTACTCATTCGCCGCCTCAAGCCACGCTTCGCAATGTGGGTGTTGATTTCGCAATTGGGAGACTTGAAGTTCTCCGTGTTGTCCATGAAATTGCGAAGGAGGTCCTTTATAGCATTCTAATTTTCTGAAGTATGGAAGCACTTCTTGATATGACCATCCTTTATTGCCAAGGGACGCCCAATCATTAAAATTTTCATGTTGTCCACGAATAAATATTAGTCCATTAATGCTGCTCGAGCCGCCAATCACACGTCCGCGTGGCCAATTAACAACCCGTCCGTCAAAGCCTGTACTTGGTTCTGTTGCAAAATGTCTTGATACGTCTGGGTTGTTCATTGTTTTATAATAACCAACGGGCAGCTTCAGCCAGAAACCGTTATTCCATCCGCCAGCTTCAATGAGTAAAATACGGTTGTTTGGTCTTGCGCTTAGTCGATTTGCAAGAAGACACCCTGCTGAACCAGCGCCTATTACTATATGAGTGAAATTTTGAACGTTTGTCTGATTCATTTCCTATTTCCAGCCTTTCTACAAATGAAGTGTCTATTAAACAGAGAAACAATACAATGGCATTATCAAACAATTTCAGCGTTATAGTTCAGGCTTTGGCCCTAATTCTTTGAAACCTTACTGGCTATTCTGAAAGAAACTAGTCCTGCTCCAACAATCAATGCACAGCCTATGAAAATTATGAAGTTAAACTCGTCCTTAAAGAAAAAAATACCGATTGAAGATGCAAAAAGTAATTGTAAATAGGCAAATGGCTGGATAGTGGCGGCTTCAACTGTTGATAAAGCTTTGATCAATAAGAAATGTCCAAACGCACCTACTACGCACAAAGCTCCCATCCAGAACCAGTCGCTACCTTTTGGAGGGTCCAAATGAAATACTAATAGGAAAAGCATCGCAGAGCCCCCAACGGTTGCCGCCCAAAAAAGACTTGTATAAGCATCGTCAGTCTTTGAAGCAAAACGTGTAAGTATTCCATATATTGCCATTAAAACCGCTGCTGAAATTGCAAGAATACTTCCTGAATTAACAAGATTTGTGTCAGGTCTTAGAATCAAAATAACGCCAATAAAGCATACTATAACCGCAATCCACTGACGCCATCTTACATGTTCAGATAAAAGTGGTGCCGAGAGCGCCAATATAATTAATGGATAGCTTGCGAATATTGAATGGAAATTCACAAGACCGTTCCTTACGGTACTCATAATTGCGAGCGAACTCATAAGTGCCAAAATAAGGCCGCGAATGATCTGTAATGGCGCATTTTTTGTGGATGCCATTCTCTTTAGGCTACCAATTATAAAGTGCCCGTAAAAAAGAACAAAAACTATAAAAAATGCATATCTAATTGCCACTGTTGTAATGACATTATAGTTCTCTGCTAAGTGTCGTGAAAGACCATCTTGGACTGCAAAGCAGACCATGGCAACGACCATAAATCTTATTCCTTTTTGAGAATTTGTGGAAATTATAAAGTCCTTCCGAATGCTGCTATTCTAAATCCTTGAACCATCCAGAACACCTTTCCTCAATTAATTTGTCAATCTTCAAACAAGAGGTACTATCAAATGGAAGAGTTAAACGCAGCAAACCTCAAAACTGCTATTGGAGTTGGTAATGAACGAAATTAACGTTTCACATCATTATTTGGATGTTGACGGGATTAAATGGCACTGGGTGGAGCAAGGTGAGGGCACACCAATTGTTCTTCTACACGGAATTCCAGAGAGTTGGCAGTGTTGGAAACATCAAATCCCAAGTTTATCAAAACAATTTCGCGTTATAGCTGTCGACTTAAAAGGGTATGGTAAGTCTGGTAAAGAGGACGGTGATTATTCAATGACCGCGGTAGCCTCAGAAATAATCAAACTTCTCAATTGTATTGAAGTAAGTAATTTTCATTTGGCTGGACATGATTGGGGTGTTGCCATCTCCGATAATATAATAAATCAAGCACCGGATCGTGTGTTGCGATATATTCGTTGTTGTTTGTCTCTGCATGAATATGACCCTCGTAATTCTTTGCATCATCAGTGGAATGCTGAGAATGTAGAGGAGGCTGCAAAATTAATGAATAAAGCTGAAGCTTACGTGAGAGTTTGGTTTGAGAGCTCCTGCAAGCCCGACCTCGTGCCGTCAGATGCTGAGCTGGAAGAAATAATTTTGGAGTTTTCTGAACCAGGAACAGGGGATGCCATTCCTCGGTATTTCCGTGATATTAGAAAAAGTGAGCCGGTTGACCTTTCAAAATTTAAAATGCCAATTTTGTATATTCATGGTGAGCATGATCCCCGTCAACCAATTGAATATTGTATTGGTATGGATGACTATTTGCCTGGGCTTGAAGCAATTTTAGTTTTGGACTCTGGGCATTTTGTGACACGTGAAAGGCCTCTTGAAGTAACGAATGCAATGGTTTGGTTTCTAAATTCAATGCTCGCATCTGGCCTTCCAATCTTCGAACGCTCAAGACATTACGGGTTGCCTACTCGGCCAGTCAAAGACCCCAAAACACAATTTGGGGTTAATGCAGTGACAACAAAGAAGTAAAGATGCTTCCGTCTAAAAATATAAATTTTTGAAACAATGGTTCGGTAAATGATAAAGATACGAAGCTTGGAAACAGCTGTTTACAGATGTCCTCTTAAAACTCCTGTTCAGACATCTTTTGGAATCATGCGCGACCGCCCGATGGTTTTAGTTAAGCTGTTAGACGACGAGGGTGTTACTGGGATTGGTGAAATTTGGTGTAATTTTCCTTCGGTTGGAGCAGAACATCGCGCTAATCTGGTTAACAGCATTTTCTCACCATTACTCTCATCTCAGACATTTGAAAGCCCAGAAGATGCTTTTGATTACTTGACAAAAAATACGTGGGTTTTGGGACTTCAGACTGGAGAATTCGGTCCATTGGCTCAAAGCATTGCAGGCATTGATATAGCGCTCAATGACCTTTTCGCTCGTAAGTTATCAAAGCCTTTATGGGAATTCTATGGTGGAAAAAAAAGTGAGGTACCTATTTACGCGAGTGGAATAAATCCAGAGGGCGCTGAAAAAATGGCTGAAAATGCGTTAGACAAAGGGTTTAAAGCTCTCAAGCTAAAGATAGGTTTTGATAAGAAGAAAGACATTCAAAATATAAAGTCTCTCAAAACACTTGTAGGTGAAAATGAAAAGCTCATGACTGATGCTAACCAGGCCTGGGATGTGAATGAAGCCCTGCAAATGATGGATAAAATTTCAGAATATAATTTATCATGGTTGGAGGAACCAATACCAGTTGACCGTCCCAGCGATGAATGGAGAAAATTACATGAGACTGGCACAACGCCCCTTGCTGGCGGTGAGAATGTTATGGGAGTGCAGGGGTTTAACAGCTTGCTTTCTGAAGGCGTGTTAGACGTGATTCAGCCAGATTTAGCTAAATGGGGAGGGTTAACAAAAACCATTCCTGTTGCTCAAAAAATATTATCTTCCCGAAAGAGTTATTGCCCCCATTATCTTGGAGGCGGTGTTGGTTTAGTTGCTTCGGCTCATGCTTTGGCAGCAGTGGGTGGGAATGGAATGCTTGAAGTTGATTTCAACAATAATCCACTTCGTTCATTAATTGTTGACTCTATGTTAGATAAATCATCAGGTTCTATGGAATTAGGAAAAGGTTATGGTTTAGGAATTGAGTTTGATTTTAAGCAGATTGAAGAATTCAGAGTTCTTTAAATCGTTTTGAGTTTTGAATGTTACGCAAGAAAACTTAGATCTCGTTCAAATTTTCAATTTCTTCCTAAAATCAGGTCAGCGCCTTTCTCTGCTATCATCATAACAGCAGCGTTTAAGTTCGCTGACACCATTGTTGGCATAATTGAAGCGTCTATAACACGTAAGTTCTGGATACCATGCACTTTTAATTGATGGTCAACAACTGACATTCGATTGGTTTTTGGCCCCATTTGGCAAGTGCCCATTAAATGATATATCGACTGACCGATCTCACGAGCTGAGTTTAAAAGCTCATCGTTTGAAACACAGTGCATACCAGGATAGGTCTCCTCTACAAAATATGGTTTGAGAGCGTTGGTCTGCGTCAGCCCCCGGCAAATTTTTATTGCCTCTACTATAACTCTTTGATCAATGTCTGCTTGAAGATAGTTAGGCTGGATTTCTGGATTATGAAACGGGTCAGTGTTTTTTGCTCTAACATAGCCGAAACTTTCTGGCCTGTGTTGCCACGTAGCTAGAGTAAAACCCGCATCTCTTTCCAAGGTAGATTGCATTCCATGTTGATGGGTCCCAGGGGTAAAGTTGATTTGAATGTCAGGTTGGTCTAGATTTGTATCAGACCGCAGGAAACAAAAAATTGCGGTAGGACCAAGTTCTAAAATTGAACGTCTTCCGATAAAGTATTTAAATATTTCCCCTAAAAGAGGTAAGCCTCTGGCCCGATTGTTAATTGTGTTCACACCTTCCACGCGGCAGGTAAGGCGTGTTGCATAATGGTCTCTTAAGTTCTCACCAACACCTGGCAGTTCATGTTTAATCTTGCCACCAATTTTTTGAAGCAATTTTGAACAACCAACACCAGATAATTGCAGTAAGTGAGGTGAGTTAATTGCTCCTGCTGATAAAATTATTTCTTTATTTGCATAAATTGTTTTTTCTGCTTCCGCGCTTTTGCCGATCACGCAAGAGATTCCAATTGCCTTTTGTTTACTAAATATAATGCGCGTTACATGTGCGTGAGTTAGGATTTCAAGGTTTTGTCTTTTCCTTGCAGGATTTAGGAAGGCCCGAGATGCGCTCATCCTCGTTCTTCCTTTAACTGTTCTTTGAAGGTAGGATATACCCTCTTGATCTGCCCCATTATAGTCGGGGTTTTTCTTTATTCCTAAGCTTTCTGCTCCATCCATAAAGGCTTCGCATAGTGTGTCATTCCAATTTAAGTCACTAATTGTGACCTCCCCAGTGGCACCCCGATAACTCTGGTCTTCTTTTGAAACATAGCTTTCAAAGCGCTTAAAATATGGGAGTATGTCATCGTATGACCATCCTGAATTCCCCATTTGAGCCCACACGTCAAAATCCATTTTTTGCCCACGATTAAAGCCCATGCCATTAATTGAACTTGAGCCGCCCAGCACTTTTCCTCTGGGTGCTGGGATGATGCGACCGTTGGTTCCCTCTGAGGGACTGCTTTCATACATCCAGTTAAAATTTGGGTTAACTAGTGTTTTCATGAAACCAGCCGGGATATACAAAATTGGGTGCCAGTCACGTCCACCAGCTTCTAAAACCAAAACGCTGTGCTTGCCGCATGCACTAAGGCGGTTAGCAAGAATACATCCTGCACTTCCAGCACCCACTATGATGTAGTCGAAAGTTGTTTGGTTAATTTGCATACTCCGTCCTAAAAATACTTCTTCTATTGATTTTTAAGAGCTTATTTTAAAGCCAGTATATCCGCCAGCTGCCACAGTTTCGCACTCGTCACGATAATTGTTTAAACCGTTAGCATAAGGCATAAAAACTCTTGGTTTTCCTGGTATATTAGCTCCTAGATACCAAGAGTGACCTGCTTTGGGCATGAGTGTTTTATTGGCTATTTCAGTCACATATTTTGTCCAATTCTCTGCATCAATTTCTTTGGCCTCTACTTTAGTCATATTAGAGTTCGTTAAATATTTCAGGAGCTGAGTTATCCAATCTACATGCTGTTCAATTGATCTTGGCATGTTTGTGAGAACAGATGGGCTCCCTGGGCCAGTTATTGTAAAAAGATTGGGAAAATTAGGAATTGCCAAACCTAAATAAGTTTGAGGACCGCTACGCCAGAAATCCTCAAGTCTAATACCATTCTTGCCAATCAGACCCAATTTTTGCAAAGAGCCGGTCATAGCATCGAAACCAGTTGCGAAAACAAGAATATCAACCCTAATTTTTTTCCCATCCTCAAAAATAATTCCATTTTTATCGCACGATTTAATTGGACTAGTTCTCAAGTTTATGAGTTCGACATTATTTCGGTTAAAAGTTTCAAAATAGTTTGTGTCTATGGGCGGCCTTTTTGTCCCAAAGGGATGGTCAACAGGAGAGAGGTTCTTGGCAGTTTCCGCATCTTCAACTATTTCAGATATTTTTTTGCGGATGAACTCTGATATTATTTCATTTGAGTTTTCATCTAGGATTATATCATCAAAGCTTTCCCTAAAACTTAATCCTCCTTTTTTCCAATTATTCTCAAGAATTGCTGTACGCTCTTTCTCGTCCGTTTCACAAAGTTTTCGTGGGGGCGCTTTCCATGGGTGACCATGGCGGGAATCAAACATTTTCTCCCGCCACATTTCAATTTTAGATATGAATTCAGAATGAAAGTTTTCCTCTAATTTGTGGTTTCTAGCAGGTACGCTGAAATTTGGTGTGCGCTGCAATACAAAGAGTTCTTTTGCCTCCTCAGCAATGACTGGGATTGCCTGTATTCCTGAAGAGCCAGTGCCAATTACTGCTACTGATTTATTTTGAAATTCAATTTTTTCACGAGGCCACTCTCCAGTGAAATAAATTTCCCCTTTGAATGTGGATAATTGAGGAATTTCAGGCTTGTTCGTGGATGACAAGCAACCTACAGCGGTGATCAAGAATTTGGATGAATAAACTTTTCCAGACTTAGAGGTAAGACTCCAAATCTCCTTGTTTTCGTCCCAAGTACAAGAACAAATTCGTTCATTGAAATGAATGTCTTTTTTTAGGCTTAACTTATCAGCGCAGTAATTGAGATAATTTTGAATTTCTTTTTGGGCAGGATATCTCTCTGACCACTTCCATTCCTTTAATATTTCATCATTGAAGTAATAACAGTACGTGTGGCTTTCTGAGTCACATCTAGCCCCTGGATATCGGTTCCAATACCAAGTTCCTCCGACCCCATCACCAGCCTCAATTATTTTTGCGTCTAAATTAAGTTGGTCTCGGAGACAATAGAGCTGATAAAGGCCAGAAAAACCAGCACCTATAATCAAAGCTTCGTGATGTTGAATTTTCTGATTGCTCATTTAATTGCCTTTAAATTGCTCCAGACTAAAATCTGAAAGTCACACGCTCTTGTTTTACTTCAAAGAGTAAACGCCATCTAAAATATTTCAATCAACAAAGATTTGTTTTCTTCAGATCAATGTGGTGCAATTAAACAGTAATTGGGAGCCAAACTATGATTGACGTTTCGCAAAAATCAATTGTTGTGACCGGGGGTGCGAGCGGCATTGGAGCAGCAGTTTGTACTGCAGCGATTGAACAGGGTGCCTATATTGGCGTAATTGACATAGCTGAAGACGCCGGGCGCACTATTTGTGGAAAATTAGGTGATAAAGCTTTTTTTGCAGCCGGAAATGTTGAATCTGAAAGTTCGATGAATGAGGCAATATCAAAGTTAAGTTCTGATATGCCTAATTTTAATGGTGCTGTTTGTTGTGCGGGGGTGATGCCAACACGAGAGCCAATAGTTGAGGCTCCACTAGAAAATTTTGATAGGGTGCTAAAAAATCACCTTAATGGCACCTTTTTAACTTGTAAGTTATTAGGGAAGAAAATGCTTCAACATGGAGGTGGCTCAATAGTCACTTTATCTTCAGTTCTAGCAATAAGGCCAGGTCCAGTTCTTGCCTATGGTGCCGCAAAAGCAGGAATTATTAATTTAACGCAATCTTTAGCTGTGCAGTGGGGCAAAAAAAATATTCGAGTGAACGCTATTTGTCCTGGTTGGGTTGATACCCCATTCATAAGAAAACAAGAGGCAACGGGTCGTGATTTATCGCCCATAATCGAAATGACACCTCTCGGTAGACTGGCAGAGCCTCATGAAATTTCGAATGTTGTTATGTTTCTTTTGTCCGACGCATCTAGTGCAGTTACTGGCTCTGCGCTCGTTGTTGATTGCGGTATTACTTTAGCCGGTGGTTACATGCCATATGGAAGATTGCCTGATTGATAAGAAAAATGGGTTATGTAATTTATCTCTTTTGATTTTTAAAAAGCAGTTATGAAACAAAAAATTCTAATAGTTGGAATTGGTGTTATGGGCGCACCCATGGCCAAAAACATTATAAATGCAGGTTTTGATGTTGCTGTTTGTGATGAGAGCAGCGATGCACTCGTTGATTTTCATGATATTGCAACGCTGGTGTCCACAAGCCCATCCACGGCTGCCTCAAATAGGAATGTCATTATTACAGTCCTTCCAAACAGTGACATTGTTGAAAATGTTTTATTCGGTGAAGAGGGAGCTCTAGCTTCGGCTGCTCCAAATAGTTTAGTGGTAGATATGTCTACCGGCTCTTATGACAAGACAATGAAAATAGCAAAAAAAATAGAAAAACTAGGCCATAAATTTGTAGATGCACCTGTCGGAAGGACACCTCGAGAGGCGCTTACTGGTCAGTTGCTGGTTATGGTTGGTGGTGAAGAACAGCAAGTCAAAGAATTAAACGGCATTTTCAAAGCAGTCGGAAATACAATTATTCATGTTGGTGAAACCGGATGTGGCCTTAAGGCAAAATTGGTAAATAATTATATGGCAATGATAAATAACGTTGTAACTGGAGAGACGCTATCACTGGCAAATTCTGTAGGCCTCGATGTTGGTTTAATGGCTGATTTGATGAGTACAACTGCTGCAGGCCTAGGACAATTGAATACAAACTACCCCAAGAAGGTATTGTCCGGAGATTTAAAACCTGACTTCCCAATTTTTATGGCGATAAAAGATTTAACGATGGCAATTGAATTAGCAGAGGGCCACGACGCTGCGCCAAAATTTGGTAAGTTGGCACGCCAAACTTTTGAAGGAGCAAAAGAACGAGGGATGGGCTCTCTCGACCAGACAGCAATTATGAAATATTTGATGTCTGATTATGGAAAAAACTCTCAATAAACATCATCGCAGATATTGCTCAAAGATGAAAAGAAGACAAAAGAGGACACATAATGCAATAATGGTCCCATAAATAGTGTCTTTGATTGACTTAGGTGAAATCATTTTCTGGAAGCCTGCAATTAGCCACTCTTCAATTTTTTTTGCTGAACGTCCAATTATCAAAGAACTTGTTCCAATCTATGTTTAATCAAATTTTTCCAATATAGTGTATCAGTTCTCTTAATCTCAATAAACTCATAGAGGAAAAATTTCATTGAAATGGTATAAATATATTTTGTTTCCCCTGCTTTTCTTGTTCACCTGTAAAGCGGTGGCAGATGATCTTAACAACGGGTTTTTAAAGCTCTCAGAAAATAAACCTGAAGAGGCTATTCAATTATGGACGCCTCTTGCGGAAGCCGGCGATAAGGTCGCACAAGCTAGCCTTGGCTTGCTTTTTCAAACAGGTCAAGGCACGGAAGTAGACTTCATTCGCGCCTTGGAATTATTCAGAGCATCAGCAAAGCAGGGTTACCCATTTGCTTTCACAGCACTTGGGAATAGTTACCATGAAGGGCTAGGTGTGAAAGAGGACAGACGAACTGCATTGATTTGGTTTTTACTCGGTGCTGAGCATGACCCGAATTCAGCATTTATGGCTCAAGCTTTGATGACAGAAATACCTGAAAAAGAAGTTCACTTACTCATTCAAAAAGCGCTAGCATGTCAGAAAAGTAGCTATCTGAAGTGTAATTTTTAAAGAGTTTTTTTTGCGGGACGTAAAAGTGGAAGAATTTTAAAATAATGAACACCTCAGAAAACAAAATGTTTTGATAGATATTCATTTAAATAGAGCGCTAGCTATTAAGATGATGGTTGTTTCCGCAACCATGGTGAGCACAGCAGGGCTAATCTTCAGAAGCCTGAATTCTATTGACGCCTTCGAAGTGGTTTTCTTTCGGGGCCTTGCCCTTACTTTAACAATGATAGTCATAATATCGCTCTTCTATAAAAATAGAGCGTTGAAAGCTACAAAAGGCATTGGTTTTTCGGGTTTGTTGGGTGCCGCTTTTTTTACATCTGCGCAAACTTTTTATGTCTTTGCTTTTTCAAACACCACTGTGGCAAACAGTACCTTCACCATTGCTACCGCCCCATTCATTACTGCTCTTCTCGCCTGGTTGGTCCTCAAAGAAACTATTTCAAAGGTAACAATAATTGCAATGGTATCTGCATGTTTTGGCGTGATTACCATTGTCCTAGCTGATGTCAGTGCTGAAGGTAAATTAGGAATTGCATTTGCTTTTTTGACGGCTTGTTCTTTCTCATGTTTTGCAGTGATACTTCGCCACAATAAGAATGTGGAAATGCTCCCTGTTCTTTTCTTTACAGGCATCATTAGCATGTGTGTTGGCCTAGTATTTGGAGAATGGAACGGCATGCCGTTGGTAAGTGACATTGCTTTATGTTTTTTATGGGGGGGTGTTTTGCAGGGTGTTGGGCAGTCTCTTCTTGTTCTATCAACAAAAGTATTAAAAGCTGCTGAAGTACCACTAATTATGCTTTTGGAATTCACATTAGGGCCTGTTTGGGTTTGGTTGATATATGGTGAAAATATTAGCCTAGGGACATTATTTGGGGGTAGTCTGATATTTGCGTCTATTTTTGGGTTTGCGTTTTTTGAGATTAACAAAAGAAGAGTTGTGAAAAATTAAACATAACAAGTTAGGCGTCAAATGCTCTTTGGCTTAGAAATTTTAGAAATTATTTTTTGCATCTTTGTCATTGGTGTTGGAGGTTTTCTGCGAGGTTTTCTTGGTTTTGGTGCTGCTTTAGTAATTGTCCCATCATTGAGCATTGTTTTGCCGCCTGTATTTGCTATCGGTATTTTAGTGATAATCGAAATTCCAACAATTATGTATCTTGTTCCGGCTAACATTCGTGACTCTAATTTAAAAACGCTTATTCCAATGCTATGCGGTCTTGTAATTGCCGTTCCGATTGGCACCTTGATCTTGGTAGAAACAGAACCAACAATCATGAAATTGATCATCTCTGTTGTTCTGTTGTTGACTGTGGGATTGCTGGCGTCGGGCTGGCGTTTCAAGGGTGATGTGGGAAAGGGATTGATGACATTGTCTGGCACGGTTGGGGGTCTTATCCAGGGCTCTGCAGGCATGGGTGGACCACCTTTGGTGACAGCGCTAATGTCACTGCCTGACAACCCTACAACCACTCGTGCAAATATAGTTATGGCTCTCAGCACTATGTCATCACTTAATTTAGCCTCTCTTTTGTTCTTAGGAAAAATCACTCAAGAGCTTCTATATTTTGGCGCGCTTTGTGCGCCAGTTTACCTGCTTATCAACTACATTGGTGCGCGTTACTTTAAGCAGCATGGCAGTACTCATTTTCGTACTGCGGCACTAATAGTTTTGACCTTTATTGCTCTTGTCACGATTTATTCGAACTTATCCTAATTTTATACTGATCCGGATATAACACATCTAAAGTCGTTATTTGACGAATTTTGTCCGATTAGGGCTTGCCAAATGGTGTTTGTATCGAACACTATCGATCAACATTTATTTAACTTAGCTAAAAAATAGGGAGGTAGTAATGAGAATGTTGAAGCTTCTAGTGAGCTCATTATTCGTAAGTGTGCTGTTTTTAGCAGCGCCTGCTCATGCTAAAAAAGTGACCATGAATATAGGTTACTCTGTTAATGAAGGTCACCCTTATGGCACCTTTATGAATTTGTTTGCGGAGCGCTTTCAGACGCTTTCAGGTGGCACAGTTCGGGTGAAGGTCCATTGCTGTCACAAAATGGGCAGCGAGCAAGAGCAGTTCAAGAAATTGCAGCTTGGCACACTCGACGGAACTATGATTGCCCAGAACAACGCTGGTCCTTTTTATCCAAAAATTGACCTTTTAGTTCTTCCATACATGATTCAAAACTATGATCACGCGGTAAAAGTTGCTGACGGCCCTGTGGGACAGGAAATTTGGGGCGGTATGCCAAAAGAAGTTGGTGTCCATCTTGTAACAATCCCACTGTTCTCTTTCAGACATATTTACAATACCAAGCAGCCAATTAACAATTTGGCTGATTTTGCGAAAATGAAATACCGCGTTCCAAAGAACACAGTTATGGTTGATACTTATAAGGCTTTTGGCTCTGACCCTGTGCCAATCGCTTGGTCTGAAGCGCTGACTGCAACACAGACTGGGACAGTAGATGGTGGTGATTTACCATTGGACGTACAGTACTCGCAAAAGTTCCATGACATTGCTAAACACGTAGCAATGACCGGGCATTTTGTTCTCGCACCACCATTTTTTGTGAGTGATAGCTTTATGAAAAAGCTTGACGAAAGTCAGATGGAAGCAATGCAAATGGCTGCAAAGATCGCCACAGCCGCTTCTAGATTCCACACAAATTATGGAATGTCTATTGTTCAAAAGAAAATGGAAGCTACTGGTGTGAAATTTACTCAGCCAGACATTGGTCCTTGGGTAGAGAAGGCAAAAGCCGTTCACACCGCGTTTGCTAAAGAGCGTGGTGCTGAATATTCAGCAATAATGGAAAAAATCTACGCTGCCGCAAAATAAGTAAAAAGTTTTTCTGGCCCTCATCTCTGAGGGCCAGAATTTTATTTGACTAAGAGCGAATTAATTATGTGGAATTTCCTAGAAAAGCATTTTGAAGAAGTACTGGCGGGCACGTTAGTCATGTTCATGGCCTCAATGGTGTTTTTCCAAGTGGTGATGCGGTATGTCTTCAGCATGCCAACATCGTGGTCTGATGAACTGGCGATTTATGCGATGTTGTGGTCAGTTTATATTTCGGTCGCCTGGGCTGTAAGAGAGAGGGCTCATATTCGGGTCATGAATTTTGTACAGCTGTTCCCAGCAAAGATTGCGTTGGGCCTTACCATTTTCAGTGATTTTATTTGGTTTCTTTTTGGAATTTTTCTCACCTATCAGAGTGTTCTTCTTGACCTTTCATTTTGGAAGGATGAATACCGTTCACCTGCTTTAGACATTGATCAAAAGTGGCCTTACATGTGCTTGATATTGGGCTTTGGGCTTATGACCCTTCGGCTTGCGCAAGTGTATTACCGTTGGCTGAAGTTTGGTGAGCCAATTCTTGAGCCTCGTGAAAATGAGGATCTGCCTCATGCATGATATGTTAATGGACATAATATTCGAGTTAAGCGAGGCGCAACAAGCGCTCATCATGTTTGGCTCAATGGTTTTGATGATAGTGTTGGCTATTCCCATACCTATCGCAGTAGCAATTGGCACGGCTATTGGCTACTTCATGATGGATTTGAATTTGGTTCAAGTGGCACTATCAATGTATACGGGTGTTGAACCATTCCCACTTGTAACCGTTCCTCTTTTTGTTTTTGCCGGCTCATTAATGGAGCAAGGTGGAATGGCAAGAAGGATTGTCAATATGGCACAGTCCATGATTGGCAACTATACGGGAAGTTTGGGTTTGGTTGCCGTACTTGGGTGTGCATTTTTCGCAGCTCTATCTGGCTCAGGTCCTGCAACGACCGCGGCGATTGGTGCTGTGATGATCCCTTCTATGATTAAACAAAAGTGGGACCCAGCCATGGGCGGAGCTATCGCGGCTGCAGGAGGTGCACTTGGGAGCCTAATACCTCCAAGCAATTTGATGATTATCTATGGAATTGTCGCTGAGCAATCGATACCTCGACTTTTTCTGGCTGGTTTTATCCCGGGTTTTGTGGCAACAGCTCTCTTGATGTTCACGGTGTATATCATTGCAAAGAAGAGAAATTATGTCGGTGATGGAGCTGAATTTTCATGGTCTGAAGTAAGGCGGACAGTGGTTGATGGTAAATGGGCTATTCTTGCACCCTTCATTATCCTTGGTGGTATTTATACAGGTGCATTTACTCCCACTGAAGCAGCATCAGTTGCTGTGTTTTACGCACTTTTGATTGGGGGGGTAGCTTACAAAGAGCTGACTATCAAAAAAATCTTTGCTTGCCTAAAAGTGACGGCAATGATTTCTGGCGCAGTCCTGATCATTGTGGGTCCTGCAAAAGCCTTTGGTGAACTAATGAGTTTGTTGTCGGTGCCTGACATGATCGGTGAGGCGCTGTCCGGTGTTACAGAAAGCCCATTCCTTTTGCTAATGATAATTTCTGTAATTCTAATTATTACTGGTATGTTCCTTGAGTCGATAGCTCAAATTATATTGCTTACACCCTTACTTTTGCCAATTGTAATGGCGCTCGGGATTGACCCAATTGTCTTTGGAATCATTATGGTGATTTCCTGTGAGGTTGGATTTTTGACACCTCCAGTTGGTGCAAATCTCTTTGTTGCCGCTCGAATAACGAACCTCGGAATAGATAAAATATCGATAGCGGTTCTGCCATTTCTTTTAGCGTATATAGGGGTGCTGATATTCGTTTCGCTATTCCCTGATCTCATCACATGGTTGCCAGATTTGGTATATGGTAATTTTGGGTAGCGTCAGAATCTTGCCATCTTTACATTGTTAAAAACGGAAAAATTTTATGACTGAAAGCAATAGGTCCTCTGGATGGAACTACCAGCCCAGTGAACCAATAAAATACAATCCACTTTTCGATTTTCCACCGAAATTAGCATTAATTTTTGGATGGATGATAAAGCGCTGGGTGAGTATCTCGCGCTTCGTGCTCTTTCTTACATTGGCTTTGTTCTTAACAAAATACTTAACGCCTAGCTTATCAATCATGGGAGAGTTTGATTATGGCTGGGTTACGTATTTATTCATGCGTAATACGGCTTTGTTGTTCTTGATTGCTGGAACTTTGCATTTATATCTTCACATACTCAAGGTGCAAGGAGATGACTTTAAATTTCTTAAAAAGGAAATGGCCAAGAATAACAAAAAATTTAAATTCAGAAATCAGGTTTACGATAATATTTTCTGGAGTGTATTTAGCGGCGTAACAATATGGACGTTTTATGAGGCTATTTATTGGTATGGGATTGCAAATGGAATTGTTAAGACCAGCTCTTTTCAGAGCAGCCCTGTCCAGTTTTTCCTTTGGATTATATGTCTGCCTCTAATTAGGGGTGTTCATTTTTATTCTATCCATAGGCTTCTTCATGTTCCATTTTTATACAAGCATGTTCATGTTACGCATCATCGAAATGTGAACACTGGGCCTTGGTCTGGTATTTCAATGCATCCTGTCGAAAATATCATATACCAATCATCTCCTCTTATTCATATTTTTATTCCTAGTGACCCTATGATATTCACGTTGCATTTAATTCTTGTTACTTTAAATCCTGCATTCACTCATTCTGGATTTGAACAAATAAAAAATAAGAAAACAAAACTCCTTGATTCAGCAGATTTCCATCATCAATTACACCACAGATATTTTGACTGTAATTATGGAAATATGGATGTACCTTTGGATGTCTGGTTTGGCACACATCACGATGGCAGTGAAGAAGCTACTAAAGCGATGCGACTAAGAATGAAGGGTGCAGCCACCAAGTGAACTTTTTAATTCATTGTCCGTGATTGGAACTTGCCAGTGAGTGATGTTTTTCTGGCTGGTTACAGCGATAAATTATCAGCAAGAGAAGGTGACAAGATACAGTTTTACGTATCTAGTTATGCTAAATCAAATTTTACGGCATCTATTTTTAGGTCCATATGTGCGGATCCAAACCCAGATGGTCCCGGCATCATTGAAGAAGACGCTAGTGCATTTTTTCCAAGAACTAGTTATCCCTCTAGAGTGCAAGACATAAACCCTGGCTCATATGCGAGGTCAGAGGGTAAAATCAAAGCGCAAAAATTTTCGACTTTGCAAATAAAGAGTTGGTTTTACCCCACCTTAATTTCTGAAAAACCACAAACGTTGTTTAATTGGGGCTTGCTCAGAATTTTCGTGGACAAAAATGGCTTTTTAAGCATTTGTTCCAATAATTTGGAACTTATCTCCTCGCCATTTAATTTGAAAACTCGTATTTGGTATCAGCTAGATTTTTCAGTTACGGCAGATGGTGAACTCACGTTCACAATTTCTTCAGAGAACAAAAGCTGCACCGGTTCGGCGCAAAGCAAAATTGATGTTGGCTTGATTGAAAAGTTACAGTCTCAGAACGAATTTATTCAGATAGCAGGGTGTCAAGAAAACAGCGGTGAAAGTTTTAATGGAAAAATAGAGGCTCCAAAAATTATCGTAGATGGCGATGAGATAGCCGCATGGAATTTTGAAGAAAGTATCCAATCGCTGCATGTAAGAGCATTGATTGGGCCAGACCTTGTTCTTAAAAATGCACCAACTCGAGGTGTAACTGGCCATAAGTGGAACGGCGCAGAGTTTTGTTGGAAACATGAACCTTCTCATTATGCTGCAATTTATTTCCACGAAGATGACATATATGACTTTGATTGGGAGTCGGACTTTGAGCTTGTTATCCCTGAAGGCATGCCATCAGGGGCATATTTTATGCGTATAGAAGCTGAAGGTCATTATGATTGTATTCCATTTTTTGTTTGTGCGGCGTTGGGTAAGCCAAAAGCTGATTTGTGTCTTTTGATTTCAACGTTCACTTACACAATATATGGCAATCATGCGCGCCCTGATTTTAGTCAAGATTGGGTTGAAAAAACGGAAAAATGGAACGCTTATCCACACAATCCCTCAAATTTAGTTCATTACGGGTTGTCAACCTATAACAATCATTCAGATGGTTCGGGAATATGTCACGCTTCAAACAAAAGAGTGCTCTTTAATTTAAGGCCAGGTTTTTTAACTTTTGGCTCCACACATTGCTCCGGATTGCGTCATTTTCAGGCAGACAGTCACTTAATTTCTTGGCTGCATGAGAAGGGCATAGACTATGATATCATCACAGATGATGAATTAGATTGTGATGGGGTGAGCGCTTTAGAGAATTACAAAGTAATAATGACTGGAAGCCACCCTGAATATTTTACCGAGAGCATGCTGAATGCATTGCTAAATTATCGTGAGAGTGGGGGCAACCTAATTTATTTGGGCGGTAACGGTTTCTATTGGCGAATTGCTAGACACCTTGAGGACCCATCATTGCTAGAAATTAGGCGTGCTGAAGATGGTATCAGAGCTTGGGCATCAGAACCTGGTGAGTACTACAATGCTTTTGATGGAAAATATGGGGGGTTATGGCGGCGAAACGCTCGGCCTCCGCAAAAGCTAGTAGGTGTAGGTTTTACAGCGCAAGGAAATTTTGTCGGCATGCCATACAAAAGAACCTGTTTTGATAAAAAACTTGATTGGGTGTTTGAGGGGGTTCACGAGAAGATTTTAGGTGATTTTGGTTTAAGCGGAGGGGGTGCTGCAGGGTTTGAATTAGACCGTGTTGATAGTAAATTGGGTGGTGACCAAAATATTACCATTCTCGCCCAGTCTTACGATCTTGACGGTAAATTCATGCTGGTTCCAGAGGAACAACTCACTCATCTGACAAATGTGTCTGGTGAACCAGAGAAAAACATCAAACGAGCGGATATGGTGTATTTTCAGGTTCCTGGCGGAGGAAGTGTTTTTTCGGTTGGTTCAATCACTTTTTGTGGCTCTCTGCCGCACAATAAATTCTCCAACGATATTTCTAGAATACTTGAAAATGTCGTGAAAAAATTTTGCGCTGTTAAGTTGAAGGAAGAAAAAATTGGAGTTTGATTATCTTGTCATTGGAGCTGGTTCTGCGGGTTGTGTTGTAGCTAATCGTCTTGCATCAAGTGACCGTTTCAGTATCTGCCTTATAGAAGCTGGAGGAAAAGATAACCACCCATGGATACATATTCCTGTTGGGTACTTTAAAACTATGGGTAATCCAAGGACTGATTGGTGTTATAAAACTCAGCCAGATATCGGTTTAAACGGACGTTCTATCAATTGGCCACGGGGAAAGACATTGGGAGGTAGCAGTTCAATAAATGGATTGCTTTATGTAAGAGGTCAGCCTGAAGATTTTGAGCACTGGCGCCAGTTAGGAAACAAGGGTTGGGCGTGGAATGATGTGCTACCTTACTTTAAAAAAACAGAGAATTGGGAAGGGGCTTCCGATGACACGCGAGGAAAAGGAGGTCCTATTCAAGTCTCAAAAAATAGAGTTGAAAAAGAGATAGTAAAGGCTTGGTTAGAAGCAGCTGTGAACAAAGGCTATAAATGGACCGATGACTACAATCAAGAAAGTCAGGAAGGAGTAGGTTACTTTCAAATGACAATGGCTAACGGTTTGCGTTGTAGCGCGGCAAAGGCATATTTAAGCCCTCTAAAAGGTAATAAAAACATAGATATATTAACAAATGTGCAAACAACTAAAATATTGATTGAGAAAAAAGTCGCGATTGGTGTTGAAGTAATTATGGGTGGTGAAAGGAAAAAAATTAGAGCAAGAAAAGAAGTAATTCTATGTGCAGGTGCCATTGGCTCTCCTCAGTTACTTATGCTTTCGGGTTTGGGCGATCAAAAAGAATTGTCAAAGCACGGCATTGAACCATTAGTTCATCTGCCTGGGGTAGGTAAAAATCTTCAGGATCACCTACAAGCGAGACCCATCTATAAATGTAATGCATCCACCATAAATGTAGAGACACAGAGTTTATATAAAACCATTGGTATGGGCGTAGAATATCTTTTCAAGAGGAGTGGACCGATGGCAATGGCGGCCAGTTTGGGTACTGGTTTCTTAAGAACTGATAACGCATTAGATACGCCAGATATTCAGTATCACATTCAGCCTTTCAGCGCTGACAGGGTTGAAGACGGACCTCACAAATTCTCCGCTTTCACAGCCTCAGTTTGTCAGTTAAGGCCAGAAAGCCGAGGGCATTTGGAAATCGTATCTTCTAATCCTGAAGATTACCCAAAAATATACCCAAACTATTTATCAACAAAAAAAGATTGCGACGTTATGGTTAAAGCAATTCAAATTACCAGGGAGATTTGCCAAGTCGAACCAGTTGCATCACTTATTACAGAAGAGTTTGCACCAGGGACATCTGTAGATTTAAATGATTATGACAAGACGCTGAATTGGATACGTGATAACGCAACTACTATTTATCACCCAGTTGGAACGTGCAAAATGGGTAAGGATAAATCATCTGTGGTTGATGAAAAGTTACAGGTTCGAGGAGTTGATAGGCTTCGTGTAGTAGACGCTTCGATTATGCCAACCATAACATCAGGAAATACGAATGCACCAACGCTCATGATTGGAGAAAAAGCCTCCGATTTAATCATAAAAGAATCGTATTAAACTCGTTACGCTAAACTTAATTCTGTTTGTATTCTGGCCTTTTTTTATACATCTCCCATAATGTTTCAAATAGCTTTTCATCAAAACTATTAAAAATGGCTCGGCCTGCATCATCGTCATTAAAGACAAGCCTTAATAATTCAGTAAAACCCATCAGGTCGCCCGGAGGGGGTAAGTCATTCTTATTTAGCAGGTCATCAGTCTTGGCAAATATTGCCTGAATCATATTGGTCATTTGTTCTGGAGTGGGGTTGTCTATGGCCATCAGCACATGCCTCAATGATGATTTGTTGGATGAAATTTCCGCATCAATTTATTTTATGCTAAATCAGGGGTCAATTCTATAAGCCGAAATGCCAACGGTTGGGTGTAAGTAACAATTAAGTGTGTTGATGTTGTTGTGATTGGCGCTGGCGCTGCCGGCTTGATGTGTGCAAGTGAGGCGGGCAGAAGAGGGCGGCGTGTTCTGCTGCTCGACCATAGCCGCAAGCTTGCGGAAAAAATCCGTATCTCTGGTGGTGGTCGGTGCAATTTCACCAATTTATTCACTGATCCGTCTGCATTTCTTTCAGATAATGCGCATTTTTGTAAATCAGCACTCAGCCGATATACGCAATATGACTTTATTGATATGGTTGAGCAGGCAAAGATTCTTTATCACGAAAAGAAACTTGGCCAGCTATTTTGTGATGACACAGCTCAGCAAATCATTGATTTGCTCAAACATAATGTTCTCTTGGCCGGTGTCGAGTTGCAGAAGGGCGTTAAAGTGGCAGCTGTTTACAAGGAAGAAAAAAGTTTTGTTGTGCAAACAGAACATGAAAAGGTTCAAGCAGACAGTCTTGTCGTGGCCACAGGCGGATTATCCATTCCGAAAATAGGAGCTACTGATTTTGGCTACCGGCTTGCCCGTCAATTTGGCTTGCCTGTTACAGATGTCAGGGCAGGGCTAGTCCCCTTGACATTTTCAGATTCGGTACTGGCTTTTTGCAAGGCCCTTTCGGGTCTATCTGTTGATGCTATGGTAAGCTGTTCGGCAGCCAGTTTCAGAGAAGGGCTGCTCTTCACTCATCGCGGCTTGTCTGGTCCATCTGTGTTGCAAATCAGCTCATACTGGCAGACTGGAGAAAAGATCTTAATTGATTTTGCGCCAGACATGCACTTGTCTGAAAAGCTTCAAGAGGTGAAATTATCACAAGGGAAGTCAGATATTCTGACAGTTATGGCTAAAATATTACCGCGCCGTCTGGCTGCTGCATTACTGGAAAGAGAAGGGGTTTCGGGCCGTATTGCTGATTTAACTTCTGTTGAGGTAGACAAATTGCATTCTGCTGTGCATCGATGGCAGCTTTACCCTTCTGGTTCTGAAGGCTATCGCACAGCTGAGGTGACGCTTGGAAGAGTCGATACATCTGCTTTGTCGTCAAAGACAATGGAAACACATGCTTGTCCAGGGCTTTATTTTGTAGGTGAGGTGATAGATGTTACAGGCCATTTAGGTGGCCATAATTTCCAGTGGGCTTGGTCATCAGGATGGGTGGCAGGCCAGTATGCCTGACATCAGTTAATTTCAGGGAACAGGTGCTTGTTGTTTTGATCTAGATGTAAATCCCAGTTTCTTACCACAGCTGATAAGGGCAGGACGTCATAAAGATGCGGAAACAGCTGGCCGCCGCGTGACACTTCCCAGACGATATTCAAATCAGTGATATCAATCTGCAGCAATTGCAACTCTGTCTGGCCACGAAAATGCTTTTCTGCAGTTTCTTTCATCTGGTCAGCTGTCGAAAAATGAATGAAACCATCTTTGATATCAACAGGCGCTCCAGTGAACTCACCAGCTTTCTTTGCCTGTTGCCACAGGTGGTTTGAGCATATTTTATATATAAAATTTGGAACTGACTGTATCATTATAAGAACACTTTCCTATATTGTATATATGACTGCCGAGCGCTGCCGAAATGAGTTCCACTGATGAAGTGTTTACAATTCACTTCGCGACCACATTTTGCGCAGGGGTGTTAAATTTTTTAAAGAATGGCTTTAAAATGATTACAATTTTCTACGATGGTAAATGTGGTCTGTGTTCACGTGAAATCAATTATTATAGAAAAATCGCACAAGTGGATAAATTTCAATGGTTGGATATAGCCACCGACCCAGCTCCACTGAAGCCACTGAAAATTTCGCAGGCAGATGGTCTTCGCCGATTGCATGGACTTGACACAGCAGGGCGTTTGCATATCGGTGTTGATGCTTTTCTTTTGATCTGGCGCGAGCTACCCTATTGGCGCTTATTAAGCATGATTGGGGGATTGCCTGGCATAAGACACTTCGCGCAACTGGTTTATAACCGGTTTGCTGATTATAGGTTTTCCCGGTTAGCGCATTGCCAGATTGCCGCTAATGAAGCAGTCTTGGACCATCTAAAATAAATTGAATGGGAAGAGTTAGTATGGACATTGCCCCGCTTATCTATTTGGCCGTCGGTATTGGCTGTATATTGATTTATAGGCAACTGAAAAAAAAATGGTATGATAAATAGATCAGAATTATTTTACTGTTCACAAAAAACAGGGCGTCATTCTGTATAATTGAACACGACTAAACGCCATGGAGACATCTATGAAATTAACAAAATTACAGGATAAGTGGGCGGCTGGCGGTAATGGTCTGAATGGCTGGTGTTCAATACCGTCGAGTGTTACAGCCGAAATCATGGCCGGTTACGATTTTGACAGCCTGACAATAGATTTACAGCATGGATTGGTTGATTATCAAACGGCGCTGACCATGCTGCAGGCCATGACAGCATCTGGCATCACGCCGATGGCTCGTGTGCCCTGGAATGAGCCCGGTATTATCATGAAGCTGCTTGATGGTGGAGCTTTGGGTATTATCTGTCCCATGGTGAACACACCAGAAGATGCGCAAACGTTTGTCGGAGCCATGCGTTATGCTCCAGAAGGATACAGATCATCAGGGCCAACCCGGGCTATGCTTGTCCATGGAGGAGGGTATCATGATGCTGCAAATGAAACCTTGGTATCACTTGCGATGATTGAAACGGTTGAGGCTCTGTCAAATGTTGACGCTATTTGCGCAACAGATGGTCTGACTGGAGTATATGTTGGCCCATCTGACCTTGCGGTTTCAATGGGATATAAGCCTGGACTTGACCGGCAGGAACCAGATGTAGATGAGGCCATTGGGACAATCATGGCCGCAGCTAAAAAACATGGTAAGCGCGCCGGTATTCATTGCGGCGCGCCGGCTTATCTCACATCAGCATTTGTTCGAGGCTTCAGCTTCGCAACAATTGCCTCTGATATTAGACTAATTGGTCAGGCTATTGGCCAGAGCATTGAAGAGATTAAAAGGGCTTAACGTACCTTTTCAACAAGGCCAAGTTTTGCCACACCACTTTCCCCAAGATCCGTGGTCGCAAAAGGGCCGGCATGGCACATCTGATCAGGGTCTGACGGGTCTGGTGCTGGCGCTTCAGCGAGTATCTGCTCTGCAAACTGCTCAGCATTGTCAGTCGGCCGGTAGCCAAGAAAACTTGCTTTTGAGTTGTCAACAGGGCTGCGTTCATTGTTTGATACGCCATATATAACAGTAAATCCTGTGACTGGCGTATCAATAGCCCGTTCAACTAAATGTATTAAATCATTGTAAGAAAGCCAGCTTCCTAACGCCCGTGCATTTGTAACAGTGGCACAGGACAGGATCCGCAGACAGACCGTTTCAAGGCCCTTCTTATCCCAGTATAATTTTGCCATATCTTCTGCAAAACACTTGGCCAGCCCATAATAGCTGTCAGGCCGATGCGGTGTGTCACTGTCTATGGCAATTGTTTTTGGATACATTCCCACCGCGTGTATAGAGCTGGCATAGACAATACGGCGGACGCCTGCTTTGTGCGCGGCCTGCCAGATATTATAACAGCCCACAATATTAGAATGCAGAATATCTTCAAACGGATATTCGTCAGGGTGACCACCAAAATGAACCACCATATCCGCGCCATCAATGATTTCAAACATCGCCTGATAATCAGCAAGGTCTGCTTCGATATAACTCTCACCTGTAAAAAGCTTGTCTGGTTTAGGTTTCAGGTCAGTTGATACCAGCTCGTCACACATTTTTGTCAATGGTTTGCGCAAATAGCCGCCCAGCCGGCCCGCCGCGCCTGTTAGAACGATTTTTTTCATCCGATATCCCCTCATGTGTTGCTCAGTTAGCAGCTTGACCTAATTAATATCCAATCGTGCAGACACAGCCAGCACGCTATCAAAAAATATCTGGCTCACCAGCAGATTTGCCAAAAGTGGTTTCAAGAAAATCAAAATCACAGCCTTTGTCAGCCTGTTGGATATGTTGTGCAGACATCCAATGATAACCTCTGCTTACTATTTGCTCTGGTGGCTGCCAGACTTGTTTTCTGGCTTGAAGTTCAGCTTCATCCACCAGCAGATCAAGAGTTCGCGCCGCAACATCAACGGCAATCATATCGCCGTTTTTTACCAATGCCAATGGCCCTCCAATAGCAGCTTCCGGTGCGGCATGCAGAATACATGCGCCGTAGCTTGTTCCGCTCATGCGGGCATCTGAAATGCGCAGCATATCACGCACACCCTGTTTCACCAATTTCACAGGAATTGGCAACATGCCCCATTCAGGCATCCCAGGTCCGCCAACAGGTCCAGCGTTGCGAAACACCATTATGTGGTCAGCAGTCACATCAAGAGTTTCATCTTCTACAGCTGCTTTCATTTCCTTGTAGCTGTCAAAGACAATCGCTGGTCCAGTATGTTTATGCAGGCGTGCCTCTGCGGCAGCGGGTTTCATCACAGCACCATCAGGGGCAAGGTTACCGCGCAAAACTGCTAAAGAGCCTTGATGGTAAACTGGGTTATCCAGCGGGCGTATAACATCTTCATCATAGATACCGGCACTAGCCAGATTTTCACCCAGAGTTTGGCCATCAACAGTCATTACAGACAAATCAAGCTTGCTTTCAATTTGCTTCAGCATAGCTGGTAAGCCGCCTGCATAATAGAAATCCTCCATCAGATAGGTGTCACCTGTTGGTCTGATGTTCGCCAGAACGGGAATATCCTTTCCCAATCTGTCAAATTCATCTAAATCAAGGCCAACGCCAGCGCGCCTTGCAATTGCAATCAGATGAATGATGGCATTTGTCGAGCAACCTGAAGCCATTGCTGCTTTGACAGCATTTTCAACAGAAGATTTAGTGATCAGCTGGTCAAGATTAATATTGCCCAATACTAGCTCCACTGCTCGTCGTCCACAGGCAGCGGACATGCGCTTATGATTTGAATCTGCGGCTGGAATGGATGAACTTCCGGAAAAACAGACACCCAAAGCTTCAGCAATTGCGGTCATTGTGCTGGCTGTGCCCATTGTCATGCAAACGCCATAGGAGCGGGCGATACCTGCTTCTAGTTCCTGCCACTGTTTTTCGTTGATTTTGCCCGCCCGTCTTTCATCCCAATATTTCCAAGCATCAGAACCAGAACCCAGTTTCTGGCCACGCCAGTTGCCGCGCAGCATTGGTCCTGCAGGCAGGAAAATCGATGGAAGACCGGCACTTATTGCTCCCATTAAGAGTGCCGGTGTTGTCTTGTCACATCCACCCATTAGAACAGCGCCATCAACCGGATGCGAACGCAATAATTCTTCAACTTCCATTGCCATCATATTGCGATAAAGCATGGTGGTTGGCTTCACAAATGGTTCAGATAGAGAAAGAGTTGGCAACTCAATTGGAAAGCCGCCAGCTTGCAGGATGCCGCGTTTAACATCTTCTACACGTGATTTAAAATGGCTATGACACTGGTTAATGTCAGACCAGCTATTAATGATCGCTATTACAGGTTTGCCCTGCCAGTCCTCGAGGGCATAGCCCATTTGCATTGCCCGTGAACGATGTCCAAAGGCTCTTAAATCATCTGGCGCAAACCATCTTGCACTGCGCAGCTTATCTTTTTTCTCAGCCATATATAATTCCCTTCAGCATATCTGCTGTCGACATGTGCTTTGTTTTTTCTGTGCCCAACTAAGAGAGCCTATCACACAAGATTTATATTTCGCCACTATTGAAACCTGTTTAATAAACCCTTTGTGTTGATTTTTACTCTGGTATCGCTTGTGATAGGCTTAGATGGGCTTTTGTGCAGCCTAAAGCAAAACTCAATAATGTGATAAAACATGATAAAATGGTCAGCTAATCTTGGGTTTTTATGGACGGACAGGCCCTTGCCAGAGGCTGTCAGGGCCGCCCACAATGCTGGCTTCAACGCTGTGGAATGTCATTGGCCTTATGATTGTGACCCTCAACAGTTAAAGGCTGTATTGGACCAAACAGGTTTGCCAATGCTTGGGTTGAATACGCGACGTGGGGATTTATCTGCAGGCGAAAATGGACTTGCTGCTGTACCTGGACGCGAGGAAGAAGCTAAGGCTTATATTGATGAGGCGTTTGCCTATGCCAGTGCTATTGGTTGTGCCAATATTCATGTTATGGCGGGTTTTACTGACCAGAGCAAAGCAGCAGACGAAGCGTTTCAGGAGAATCTGCGTTATGCAGCCCAAAAAGCTGAATTGGTAGGCCTTACAATTTTAATTGAGCCTCTAAACCATCGTGATGCGCCGTCTTATCACTTGCAGTCCGTTGAAGCTTCCGCAAAGGTCATTTCAGCAATTAATAGTGATAGGATAAAAATCATGTTTGACTTTTTTCACATACAGATTTTGCAAGGTGATGTGCTAAATCGGTTCAAGGCGCATTTGCCCTTCATCGGGCATGTTCAAATTGCTAGCGTGCCTGAGAGAGCAGAGCCGGATCGCGGTGAACTTAATTATGTCAATTTAATTTCTGCAATATATGAAGCGGGATATCAGGGCTATGTCGGAGCAGAATATAAACCCATAATGGACACAGACAGCGGCCTTGGCTGGCTTGCATCTTATTGAAGAGGGGTTTGTTCTGCCCCTCCGTTTAGCTCCAATCTTCGTTCACGCATCAGAACAAAAAGCCCTGAACCAATAATGATAGAAATTCCTAACAGTGTTATTTTATTCGGAAAATCCCCAAAAATTAAAAGTCCAAAAATAGTGGCGGCTACAATTTCCAAATATTGCAGAGGTGCAAGTATAGACACTGCTGCATTTCTAAAGGCAAATGTGAGAAACATATGCGCAATTGTGGCTGCTATGCCTACGCCGATGAGAAGAAACAGCTGATAGCCATCAATAATTACGAGATGCAATTCCGGAAGTGTAGAATTTCGCATGATAAACAATATAGGCGCAATCACTATAAAAGCTGCACATGCTGTGAAGATTTGAATGGTAATGGGATGAGCGGTTTGGGTCATTCTGCGTGTCAGCAGCAGATAAAAAGCAAAGCAAATGGCTGTGCCCACAGGAAAAGCCGCTGCTAAACCAACGGTTTCATATTGTGGTTGTATAATTAGCAATGCACCACCAAAACCGACCATACACGCAATAATTCTTCGCCAACCTACCGGCTCACCGAGGAAGAGACCTCCGAGCAGTGTCAAAATAAATGGCTCGATGAAAAAGATTGAAATAGCATCAGCTATCGGCATGTGCTTTAAGGCAGCAAAGAAGAAGCTTGTTGCAATAAGTATAAGTGAACCACGCAACAAATTCAGCCCCGCTTCTGCTCGGTTTGGCCAGCGCAACAGGTCAAAATGAATAGCAACAGGAAGAAGAAATAAAGCTTGAAGAGCAAATCGGGATGCTGAAATCTGAAAAACAGGAATGCCTGCTTGGCCAGCTAGCTTAGCAAACACATCTATGGCTGGTGCAAAGATACAAAAACCCACCATTAGCAGGATTCCGGTTAGTGTTTGTGAGGCAACAGCAGCCATGAAAGGAATCCATCAAATCAAATAACAGCGTTCATTTTTCATATCACCGCCTGAGCTGATATGCTACCACTTATGTCTGGAATGCTTTAGGCATATCTTTAATGCTTCTTTTATTCGTAAAAACAAAAAGTATGAATTTCTGTAAAACTTGGAAAACACGCCCTGAGATATTGCTTATGGTCATGGCTGCAGCGATGCCAATAGCTTTTTGGGCGTGGGTGGTTTTGTTGAATAATTTTACAGTTGAGGTTGCAAGTTTTACTGGTAAAGAAATCGGTATTTTACAGTCACTTCGTGAAGTGCCCGGCTTTCTCTCATTTTTGGTTGTTTATCTGCTACTCATTATTGCAGAACAGCGTTTAGCTTTATTGTCTTTATTCATTTTAGGGGTTGGTGTTGCACTAACAGGTTATTTTCCAACGATTATAGGATTGTATATAACAACAGTGATTTCATCTATCGGCTTCCACTACTACGAGGCTTGCCATCAATCACTATCTTTACAGTGGTTAGATAAGAAAACAGCTCCAGAAAGAATGGGTCTGATTTACAGCGTGGCTTCAGTAGCAAAATTCCTTGTCCTTGGCGCTATATTCACTGTCTATTTATTAAGCCTACCCGAAATTTCTTGGCAGGCTTTGGCAAGCTCTACAGGTCTTGCAACTGGCCTTAATAGTTATCAGTTCACGTATTTGTTTGCTGGATTGGT